>JAJYBT010000068.1 GCA_021778875.1 Acidobacteriota bacterium
GCCAACTCGGAACTGAGCGAAATTATCACCGAGTTTGAGAAACTGCGTCTGAGAAAAGAAAGCATCGAGAAGGCTCTGGATGCTCTTAGACCGCTCGCGGGCCTGGAATCGGAGACCGCTTCAGATTCGGCGAGTTCACAGAACAACGCAGCCCCGCAACTTGTGGGCGCCTCACCTTTCTCATATTAGGATATGTCTAAACTGTCTGGACGATAGCGTGGCGACGGCATCCTTTTGTTGCGTGCCCGGGGGGCGAGAGTCACACAAATCAGTTGGTTGGGTGTGACGAACGAGCCAAAATCAGGAAATTGCCCTTGTCCCTCAGGGATTCGTCGCCTTACGCTATGTTTGTGTAACCAGAACCTTGCTTCATTTCCCCGGAGAAGTAATGGAACTCAGTGCCTATCGCGTTGCCTACGAAGCGGCGAACTCAGAATTCAGAGAGATTCTGCAACGGTTCGACTATCTCAGCGTGCGGAAGAATCAACTGGAAAAGGCAGTGGACGCTCTCAGGCCCCTTGCGAGATCTGACGGGGACAGGGGAGCGATCAAACAACATGCGGAGAATCTCGCGGTTGAGCAGGTTCAGCATGTTGCAGAAGTGCCATCTGCACCAGTTCAAGAGGCCGCCGCGCCTGCACTTGACCGCATGCAGCATGAGGAGATTTCGGCTCCTGAAGCGGTTCAACAGGCTGCTGCCCCGTTGCCTGGCCCGCTGCAGCAGGACGAATTTCCGGAGCTTGAGGGAGTTCAGCAGGAAGAAGAAGAGGTCTCATCGTTTGACGCGTCATCCGACCCGATTCAGCGGCGGATTGACAGCGCCTTGAAGCATCGCTCTTCCTTTAGAGGGATCAGGGAATACAGTCACGGAGTCGGCGCCAGGCAATAACGCATCTCTGTGCAACTTGCCTCGGCTGCGCGGATATTTCCAGCGGCGCGCATTTTCGCATCCTGCACATCCTGCATTGTTCAAAGAAACAGCAATCTGGGCAGAGAATTTTCGGGGCTCCGGACTTGAGCGTTCGATGAGTGTGGTTGCGGCATCAGCAGGATTCTGCCGGGACCGAAGGGCAGAAAGTTACGAGCTGAAGGCAGGAAGAACGTGAGTCCGCTGAGGCATTGCCCAAGTTGAAAAACTGTCTTAGAATGGGCCACGCTGAGCGTTGGCATGTTCTGGATGCGCTGGCTCAAATGGCCGCAATCCTCGTCCGGGGTTCTGCGAGGCACAGATATGGCCGGGAGCGGCAAGGGCAATCGGTGAGTATAAGCCAAAAGTGGCAGGGGTCGCGCAGAGGCTGAACAGGGGTGGTCTTAGTACCTTGGTAATCATCGCCAATGATTCTTTGGTGGATTACTTTTACCACTTCCGTGCTAGCCTACTCGCCTGGAGTGAGTTATGAGACAGGACGTTTATCGCGTTGCATACGACGAGGCAATCTCAGAGCTTAGCGACATAATCAACCAGTACGAGCAACTGCGGCAGCGCAAGGAGCGGGTGGAGAAGGCCGTGGACGTTCTCAAGCCCCTTGTGGGAGCGAACGTGCAAGCCATCTCTGCCGACCGCGCTACGGCAGGGTCTCCCCCCGACGAGCCTCCGCCGCCAGCGGAGCCTTCCCCGAGCTCAGGTCAAGAGGTATTGGCCGTTCCGGCTGCGATCCTGCAGCGGGTGGAAGAGCCCATATCGTATCCTGCTCCGCAGGCGTCGGCGGCAGATACGACTGCCGATCCGTTCCAGCGTCGCATTAACAACGCGCTGAGGCAGGGCTTCGGCGGCGGAGAGAGCCGGGAGTTTGCCCGGGCGTTTGCCGGCGGCCTGCTGAGAGGGCGCTAACAGCAAACTGGCGGCCTCCTTGAGGGCCATGCAGCGCACGCTTTGGTGCGCCAGCTTTACGGCGGGGATGGAGATTCCATCCCCGTCACCTATTTTGGCTCGAACCTGCACGGCCTGCATGTTCTGCTGCCTGGTGCAAAGCAGCATCCGCACAACGGCGGTCAGGTTACGCAATCCTGTTCATCCCGTCTTTTCCGGTCATTGTCTGGTAGTCTGAATTTCCCTTCAAACTTAGAAAAACAAACAGTTTAACTGGCAGAGTCGCGTGGTGCGCTGCGTGTGCTATGGTTCAAGCGTGCAAGCGGGAGCGGCGGTGCGCGACGAAGGGAATGCCCATAGGGGCAAGAAGGTGCGGAGGCTTTTGCCGGGGCTGGCAGTTGGCGATGGGTTTACGCGACATCCGTTTGACGTGGAGAACGGGGTGCGGACCAGCGGGCTGGTGGCCGGGCGGCATTTGAAGAGCGGACACCGGCACGACCGGCACGCGACGGCCTACTACGGGGTGGCGCCCTCGGTCTTTCAGGCACTGGTGAAGCGCTGGCAGCGGAGCGAGCCTGCGGCGCCTGTGGGTGAGTTCACTTTTGTGGATATGGGGGCAGGGATGGGGCGGGCCATCCTTCTGGCGGCCGCGATGCCGTTTCGTGAGGTGGTGGGCGTGGAGCTGAACCCCACCCTGGCGCGAATTGCGCGCCGCAATCTTGCGCTGTGGCGGGCGGCCGGGAAGACGCGAGCCGCGACGCGCATGGTGTGTGGAGATGCGGCGGAGTTTACGCTGCCAAGGGGACCGTGCCTGGTCTTTCTCTTTAATCCCTTTGGCGCGCCGGTGATGCGACGGCTGCTGGCGCGGATTGCCGAGAGTTTTGCGGACCGGCCGGGGGAGCTCGACCTGCTGTATGTGAACAACGAGCAGGAGGGCGTGCTGGAGAGCGAGGCGGGATATGTGCGGCTGTATCGGGGGCAGGTGAGGCGGTCGAGGGCGGATGCGATTGCGGATCATGCAATCCTGGCCAACCAGCCCGACGGGGAGTATGCCTCAGCCAACTATGAGGACTGCTCAATCTGGCGGTGGGCGGGATAACCGCAGGGAAGCTCGGAACACGGGACGGCAATGTCTTCGGGAGAGATTTGTTGACGAATTGGCCCTGCGGAGAGAAAGCTGTTCAGGAGCCGGTTGGCGCGACCGTTTGCCGAAGTGAGCGGAGCTGGCCACCGGCCGTGAATCTGGCTGCAAAGCCATCGGAGCTCAACATTGAGAGAGCAGCATCTGATTCTGGGAATTGGCGAGCTATTGTGGGATGTTTTGCCGGCGGGGCCGCGGCTGGGCGGCGCGCCGGCGAACTTTACGGTGATGGCGGGGCGGCTGGGGAATCATGCGGCGATATTAAGCCGCATTGGCCGCGACGACCTGGGGCGCAAGGCGGTAGCCGAGCTGGACCCGCTGCCGACCGATTCGAGCCATCTGCAGGTTGATCCGGTGCATGAGACGGGCCGGGTGACGGTGGCGCTGAACGATGGGCAACCGGAATACATCATCCACAAGCCGGCGGCGTGGGACTTCATGGAGCTTTCCGATGAGTGGGTGCAGATGGCTCAGCGAGCAGACGCGATCTGTTTTGGCTCGCTTGCGCAGCGAAGCCCGGAGTCGCGACAGACGATTCAGACGCTGGCGGCGCAGACATCTCAAGCCTGCGTGCGCGTTTTCGACGTGAATCTGCGCGCGCCGTTCTATTCCGGAGAAGTGGTGCAGGAATCGCTGGAGCTGGCGACCGTAGTGAAGATGAACGATGCGGAGGTGCCGCAGCTGATGACCCTGCTGGGGCTGCCGGTCGAAGAGGCGTTTGCGACGGCCACGCTGCGGCTTGGCGCGGAGCGGCTGCTGGCGGAGTTTCCCACGCTGGAGATGGTGGCAGTGACGCGCGGCGGGCTCGGCAGCCTGCTGGTGACGCGGGACGCGTGGCATGAGCACCCCGGGGTTTCAATCAAAGTGGCGGACACGATCGGTGCGGGTGACGCTTTCACCGCCGCAATGACGCACTATCTGCTGCGCGGGGCTGAACTGGAAACACTGAACGAAGCCGGGAACCGCTGGGGCGCGTGGGTCGCCTCGCAGTCGGGCGCAATGCCTGCGCTGCCTGAGGCAGTGCGCGCCGGAATCGCGGCAGAGATCGAGGATTGAGCGCAATACTGTGTCGTGGAGTGCGCGGAACGATCTGGCTGGCGGCTTCATGCGTTGCAGCGCAGGCGACCGCTGCCCGCGCGCCCCGCGGCATTTTCAGGATGTGAAGACTTCCGGCGGGTTCGGGAATTTGCAGAAGGGGTACGCCATAGCGTTTGCCGACCTGGAGGGGAATGGCGGGCTGGAGACGGTAGTGGTGAAATCTTTCGAGATTGAAAAGACAAAAATTGCTCCGCGGATGCACGATCATCCCCACTGAGCGCGTGCAAGGACAGGAGATGGTCCCTGAAGCCATTTCTCAAACAGTAATCAGAACAATGAGTTATGCGAGCGGCAGCGGCTGATCCGGAGATCCGGGGCTGTGCCTGGATGGCATGGGAATGCATAGACAAATCTTTTGTGATTCGTTACTGTCTTGACGAGAGTGGCCCGCATCAAAGCTGCGCAACTTCGGGCCCGTGCGGAAAGGTAATTGGATGGCACGACCACGCAGATCTGCGAGCAAGCTGGCGCCACCGCCCGAGGCAGATCCGGGACAGCCGGTTGCGAAACACCGCCGGGTCTTTGACCATCTGCTGGCCAGCATCCAGACGGGCCAGTTGAAACCCGGCGACCGCCTGCCGAGCGAGGCGGAACTGGGCAGGCTCTTCGATGCTTCGCGCATCACGGTGGCCAAGGCTGTTCTTGACTTGCAGCGGATGGGTCTGGTGACGCGACGGCCAGGGGCAGGAACCCATGTGCAGGGGCCGCACAAGGAGACGGGGCGCACCTTTGGCCTGTTGATTCCCGAGCTTGGATTGACGGAGATTTTCGAGCCGATCTGCCACGGCATGATGCGGTCGCCCTTTGCGCGCCCCGACGCGCTGCTGTGGGGTAATGCGTCGGCCTCGGCGCGCGAGGCCGCCAAAGAGGCTGAACAGATGGTGCAGTCCTTTATTGTGCAGAAGGTGGCGGGCGTTTTTTTTGCACCGCTGGAGATGGTTGGCGACAAAGATACGGTAAACCGCCGCATTGCGCGCACGCTGGAGCGGGCACAGATTCCCGTTGTGCTGCTGGACCGCTGCTTCATGCCGTTCCCTGAGCGGTCGGCACACGACCTTGTGGGAGTGGATAATCGACGAGCGGGTTACATGGCCGCGGCGCATCTGCTTGGCCTGGGCGCGCGCCGGCTGGTGTTTCTGGGCGAAGAAAACTCCGCCAACACGGTGGATGCGCGCATCACGGGGTTTTATGAAGCGCTGCGGGTCTTCGGAGTGGCCGTGGAACGGAATCCAGTGTGGCGCGGCAGTCCGCAGGACGAAGGATTTGTGCGTGCGATGATGGATGCCGCGCGGCCGGAGGGCATTGTGTGTGCGAACGATCTGACGGCTGCCCGTCTGATGCAGTCTCTGCTTGGCCTCGGCGTGCGGATTCCCGAGGACGTGCGCATTGTGGGCATGGACGACGTGAAATACGCGAGCCTGCTTTCCGTGCCGCTGACGACGATTCATCAGGATTGCGCGGGCATCGGCGTGGCGGCAATGGCGACGATGCTCGAGCGCGTCGAGCATCCTGAGCTGCCGGTGCGCGATGTGCTGGTGCCGACAAGGCTCGTGGTGCGGCGGTCCTGCGGAGCGCATCTGGCGCAGGCGGGCAGTGAGTCATGAACATCGTCTGCGGCGCTTTCGCGCGGCATTGCATAGAATCGGGGATATTGTGATTATCAATCTGGCCAGGCGCGCGCACGATCACAACTGGGAACTGGACCCCATTACACGCTCGCTGTTGGATACGGACTTCTACAAGCTGCTGATGCTTCAGTTTATCTGGAAGCATTTTCCCAGGACGCGCGCGACGTTTACACTGGTCAACCGCTCAACGGCGGTGCTGCTCGGCAACATGGTCAGCGTGGACGAGCTGCGCGAGCAACTGCAGGCGACGCGCAAGCTGCGCATGCACAAGTCCGAGCTGATCTGGCTGGCGGGCAATACGTTCTATGGCCGCAGAGGCATTTTTGAACCGGCGTTTCTGGAGTGGCTGGAGCGCGACTTTCGTCTTTCGGACTTTGAATTGTCGGTGGAAGAAGGGCAGATTTCTCTTCGCTTCGACGGCTTGTGGACCGAGACGACGATGTGGGAAATCTACGCGCTCTCAGCCATTGACGAGTTGAAGACCCGCGCGAATCTGAAACGGCTGACCGAGTTTGAGCTGGACATTCTGTATGCCCGGGCCAAGACGCGGCTGTGGGAGAAGATGGAGCGCATGCGCGGCGTGCCGGGGCTGAACGTGAGCGACTTTGGCACGCGGCGGCGGCACAGCTTCCTGTGGCACGAATATGTTGTAAAGGCGATGAGCGACGTGCTGGGAGCGAGCTTTGCCGGCAGCTCCAACACGTTCCTGGCGTACAAGCACGACCTTGAGGCCATTGGCACCAATGCGCACGAACTGCCGATGGCGCTGGCCGCGCTGGCGAACACCGACGATGAAGTGCGGTCGGCGCAGTACAAGCTGCTGGATCTGTGGCAGCAGACCTACCAGGGAGAGCTGCTGATCATGCTGCCGGATACGTATGGCACCACGCAGTTCCTCCGCAAGGCGCCGGACTGGGTGGCCAACTGGACGGGCCAGCGCATCGACAGCAAAGATCCCTACATTACCGGAGATGAATATATCGAATGGCTCAAGGAACGAGGCCGCGACCCGCGCCAGAAGCGGATCATCGCCTCTGACGCGCTGGATGTGGATATCATTCTCGGCCTGCATGCGTATTTTTCCGGCACGATTCGTGGCGGCCTGAGGCCGAGCGATTTTCGCCGCGCAAGCGATTTTCTGGATGCGAGCAAGTGGATTCCGGAGCGGCGCATCCGCCTCAGCGCCGGGTGGGGCACGTATCTGACCAACGATTTCCGCAACTGCAATCCGCTGGGCGACGAAAGCTTCAACCCGGTAAGCCTGGTGTGCAAGATGAGCGAGGTCGATGGACGCCCGGCGGTGAAGCTGTCAGACAACTACCGCAAGGCCCTGGGGCCGCCCGCGGAGGTCGAGCGCTACCGGCGCATCTTCGGCGTTGAAGGCGTGGCGGATGCGCCGGCAACGGTGTAGTGAACTTCCGTCGCACTTTCGGATTGAGTTGCGCCGAAGGAGGCCGCTGTTACTGCGCGGGCGCGGGCGGAGGCTCCTGGCCAGGCGGCGGGGCAGGTTTGTGCTTCGCGCGCAGGTAGGCAACAATTTGCGCCAATTCCTCGTCGGTCAACGAGTCGGCAAAGGGCGGCATCTTCTTTCCGCCATTCAGAACCTGTTCGGACATCTTTGCGGGAGTCCAGACCTTGTTCTTGCGGATATCGGTGAGAGCGGGCGCCTTTGCGCCGCCGATGCCGGCGACTCCGTGACAGTGAGCGCATCCTTTGTCGCGAAAGAGGATTGCGCCTGCCTTTTCAGCCGCTTTCTTTTTTGAGCCGAAGAGCGCGTGCGCAGGTAAGGGAGCCATGCACACGACCAAAAGCGCCGCTACGAAGGGGAAGATGCGTCGAATAAAAGACATCACAGAGAATATTTTCGCATTGCCAGGCGGGGCCCAGCTCAACCTTGCGATGGATTGCGCGCGGCAGCGTGGATGATGCGGCGTGCATGCATCGGGCCGTTCGGGCCGAGGGATAATCTGGCTGAAGGATGACAAACGAGACAACACTTTATGCCAGCCGGCTGCGCCTGGAACTTGGCCTGCGCAACCAGCGTTATGCGCGGGGGCGGGCGCATGTGGAGAGCTACGGCGGCGCTCCGGTGGTGGTGTATGCGCCGGAGGGTGGGCGGCACGGGAATTTTTTTGACCCGGCGTATACGGCGATTGCGGTGCGGCCTGAGTGGATGCGGCGCTTTGACAAGGTTCATGCGCAGGCGGCGCGGTCGCTGCCGAAGCCTGTGCATGATCCGGCCCGGCGCTGGCGCGAGCTGGATTCGTCCATGAGTTCCGATGCTCTGCTGATGAACGTGTTCTGCACGCCGGGGGTTGCGGAGTCGCCTGCGGTGCGGAAGATGCTGGCCGTGGAGGGTGGCGCATTACCCGAGTTTGGCTGGAAGGCGCGCGTGCCGCTGGCCAACGCGCGATTTGACCGCACGGAAGTGGATATGCGGTGGGGCGGGTTGCTGGTTGAGGCCAAGCTGACGGAAGCAGATTTTCAGACGCGCGCGGCGGCGGTGGTTGAAGCGTATCGGGACTTTGATGCGGTGTTTGAGAGCGAACTCCTGCCCCGGCTGGAAATCCGCACGGCACGGCGAAGAACGGCGGCGGAGTTTGCCG
>JAJYBT010000069.1 GCA_021778875.1 Acidobacteriota bacterium
GTGCAGGTGGAGGAGCGGCAGCAGGCGCACACGCAGCAGTTGAACGAGGTGCTGCCGACGATTCAGGCAACGCTGATTCGCGAGAAGTCAGCGGCGGCGCAGGAGAACTATGCGCGGCAACTGACGTCGGAGGCCATCAAGAGCGGCCTGCAGGCGACGGCAACGGCGCATCATCTGCAACTGGTGACGGCGCCGCCGGTGGCGGAGCAGGGCGTGATTGCAGCGCTGCCGGACAGCTCGGCACTGCTGGCCAAGGCGTTCCAGTCCAAGCAGGGAGACCCGGCGCAGTTTGCGCCGACGGGCGAAGGCTACGCGGTGTTCCAGGTGACGGGCGTGACCGCGGCGCATGCTCCGGCGTTTGCGGACTGGAAGAGCAACGTGCTGGATGACTATCGCGCGGAGAAGCTGCCTGCGCTGCTGGGCCAGAAGACGAAGGAACTGTCAGAGCTGGCCAAGAACCTGAACGATCTGGCCAAGGCCGCCAAGCAGGAAGGCGCGACGGTGAAGTCGAGCGACCTGGTGAAGCTGAGCGACCAGGTGCCGGATCTGGGCCAGGTGGGCCAGGTGGCTCCGCAGCTGTTTGACCTGGCTCCGGGCAACATCAGCGGGCCGATCAACGCAGGGCGCACGGGCGTGGTGGCGAAGATTGTGGACAAGGAGCAGCCTACGCCGGACGAGATCCAGAAGAACATGGATCAGACGCGCGACCAGATGCTGGACCAGCGCCGCAGCGAGGCCTTTGAGGTCTTTGCCAGCAACGTGATCAATGACTACAAGAAGCGCAACCGCATCCGCGTGAATCCGAAGCCGCAGGGATCGCAGATTCCCGGCCAGTAGGCAGGGCGCGGAGGCAAACCGCAATGAGGCCCGCATCGCTGCGATGCGGGCCTTTTTGTATGCAAGGCGGGAAACCGCGAAGGTTTTTTGCACGCGGGGCGCGGCGCGGCGGAGATAATGCGGACATGGAGTTTCAACGTTCGTCTGGTGTGTTGCTGCATGTGAGTTCGCTGCCGTCGTATGGCGGCATTGGAGACCTGGGCCCGGCCGCGTATGAGTTTGTGGAGTTTCTGGCGGCGGCCAAACAGCATGTGTGGCAGGTGCTGCCGCTGTGTCCCACGGGATATGGGAACTCGCCGTATGCGGGGTCGTCGGCGTTTGCGGGGAATCCGTTTTTGATCAGCCTGGAGTTTTTGTCGGACTGGGGCTGGATAGACGGAGAGCGCATTGCCGGGCTGGCAGGCCGCAGCGGAAACGTGGACTTTGGCGACGTGGAGAGCCGCAAGCTGCCGCTGCTGGAAGAGGCAGCAGGAAACTTTCTGGATCGCGGCGCACATGACCCGAAGCTTGCGGCGCAGTGGCAGGAGTTTCAGGAGTTTTGCCGCGCGGAAGAAAACTGGCTGGCAGACTATGCGCTGTATGCGGTACTGCGCCGGGTGTACAAGACGGGCGCGTGGACCGAGTGGCCGGAAGAACTACGGCGGCGCGAGCCGCATGCGGTGGCGCGCGCGGCGGCCGAGCACGGCCGCGCGCTGGCACAGGAACAGGCGCTGCAGTTTGCCTTTGCCAAACAATGGACAGACCTGCGCGAAGCGGCGGCGCGAAGCAGCATCCGCATCCTGGGCGATGTGGCCATCTTTGTGAACATGGACTCGGCGGATGTGTGGGTCCACCCGGCCATTTTCGACCTGGACGCGGATTTGAAGCCGGTGCGGATTGCGGGCGTGCCGCCGGATTACTTTTCGCCGACGGGACAGCGCTGGGGGAATCCGCTGTATCGCTGGGAGATGCTGGCGATGCGCGAGTATGACTGGTGGGTGGAGCGCATCCGGCGAGCGCGCGAGCTGTACGACATTGTGCGTCTGGATCACTTCCGCGGCTTTGAGGCGTACTGGTCGATTCCCGCGGAGGAAGAGACGGCGGTGAATGGCGAATGGGTTCCGGGACCGGGGCGGGCGCTGTTTGAGGCGCTGGAAGCGGCGCTGGGACCGCTGCCGCTGGTAGCCGAGGACCTGGGCGTGATTACCGCAGAGGTGGATGCGCTGCGGCTGGGCCTGGGCATGCCGGGGATGAAGGTGCTGCAGTTCGGCTTTGGCGACAAGGCTGCACATAACCACCTGCCGCACCAGTTTGTGCCTGCCACGGTGGCCTATTCGGGCACGCACGACAACGACACGACGCAGGGCTGGTGGCAGACTTCGGGCGAGGCGGAGCGCCGCGCCACGGAGGCGCTGGTGGGTCCGGTGCACGACCGGCCGGCGTGGCCGCTGATTCGCGCGGCGAATGCGAGCGTGGCACAGATGGCGATTGCCCCGGCGCAGGACTTGCTGGAACTGGGGTCTAAGGCGCGCATGAATACGCCGGCGGTGGCGACGGGCAACTGGAGCTGGCGTGCTCCGGAGCGGTGCTGGACGCCGGAGCTGGCGGCGCGGCTGGCGGCTATCACCGAGGTGACGGACCGCGAGAACGATCCGCTGGGCACGGCGGAGGCAGAGAGCGGCAGCACGAAAGACTGACTCGCAGGTGTTGCCGTCGTTGGCACAATTGCGGTGGCGTGTTTGCCGGGCGGCTGAATCTTGCTATGCTGGCGGCACATGGAAACTCCGGCGATTGAGACGCGAGGACTGACGCGGCGCTTTGGGGAACTGACGGCTGTGTGCGATGTGACGCTGAGCGTGGCGCCGGGCCAGTTCTTTGGCTTTCTGGGACCGAACGGGGCGGGAAAGTCCACCACCATCAAGATGCTGACCGGGCTGCTGGAGCCGAGCGCGGGCACGATCTCGATTCTGGGCCAGCCGTTCTCTGCCAGCGCGCTGGGGCTGAAGCAGCAGATTGGCGTGGTGCCGGAGGGCATGGCGCTGATGGGACGGCTGACGGCGCCGGAGTATCTGCGGTTTGTGGGCCGCATGTACGGGCTGGATCGCGAGACGACGAATGCGCGCACAGAGGAGCT
The DNA here is from genome assembly GCA_021778875.1 of Acidobacteriota bacterium. The sequence goes on from JAJYBT010000069.1 coordinate 2,951, forward strand.
GCTGGAATTCATGCAGCTGGCGGGCGAGCGGCGCAAGCTGATCACGGACTACTCGCATGGGATGCAGAAGAAGCTGGCGCTGGCGGCGGCGGTGATTCACGCGCCGAAGGTGCTGTTTCTGGATGAGCCGTTTGAGGGCGTGGATGCCATTGCAGCAGGCATGCTGAAGGCGATGCTGCAGCGGATGATTCAGCGCGGCGCAACCATCTTTTTAACTACGCATGTGCTGGAGATTGTGGAGCGGCTGTGCAGCCACGTGGCCATCATTCACCAGGGGCGGCTGGTGGCGAACGGGTCGATAGAGGAGCTGCGCGCGGGCGTTGCCAGCACGCTGCCAGGTGCGACAGGCGAGGAACGGCTGACGCTGGAGGAGATTTTTCTTTCCATTGTGGGTGCGAGCAGCCGGGAAGCGGGGCAGGAGCTCTCATGGCTGGCGTAGAGCCGCTGAGCCGCCTGGCGCGCGCGCAGTACGCGGCGCTGGCGCAGATGCGCTGGCAGGCGCTTCGCAATCGAATGCGCTCGAGCGAGGGCGTGTTCGAGTTTGGCGCGCGCGCGGTGGGCTACGGCATCTACGGCATGATGGGGCTGGGGCTTGCGACGGTGGCGGGCCTGGCAGCGTATCAGATTACCGCGCAGCGCATGTGGCCGCTGCTGCCGGCGCTGTTCTGGATGCTGTGCCTGATCTGGCAGATGGTGCCGGTGGCGCTGGCTTCCTTTCAAGAACAGTTTGACTTGAGCGTTCTGCTGCGCTTTCCGCTTGGCTTCAGCACGTTTTTTGTGTTGAACGTGGTGTTTGGTCTGCTGGATGTCTCGACGCTACTGGGCGGGCTGTGCAGCATTGGCATTTTGACTGGGGTGACGCTGGCGCGACCGGATCTGTTTGCAATGACGGTGCTGGGGCTGCTGGGCTTTGCGGCGTTCAATGTGCTGTTGGCGCGGGTGATTCTGGCGTGGGTGGATCGATGGCTGTCGCAGCGGCGCACGCGCGAGATTCTAAGCGCGGTGTTTGTGCTGTTCCTGCTGAGCCTGCAGTTGCTGAACCCGGCGCTGCACGAGGCGCAAGATGCGCAGGACAAGGCGCGAGAGGCAGCGGCGGAGCGCTCGCTGGGGCGCAGGCTGGCGCCGTGGATCCGCAAGGGCTATGCGGTGCAGTGGTGGCTGCCGCCGGGGCTGACCGCCGTGGAGCTGACACGCGCCGCGGGACCGCATCCGGCGCGCGCGGCGCGCTCCCTGGGACTGCTGGGCGGATATGTGCTGCTGGTGGGAGGTCTGCTGGCAGTGCGGCTGCGCGCGGAATATCGCGGCGAGAATCTTGGGGAGGCTCCGACAAAGAAAGAAGCTGCGCCGGCGCACGGCGCGTGGCTGCTGGATGGCACGGGGCCGATTGCCGCGGTGATGGAGAAGGAATTGCGCACGGTGATGCGATCGATGCCGCTGATCTACTCCGTGGGCGCGCCGCTGTTCATGGTGATCATTATCGGCAGCCTGTTCCACTCGAACGCGGGTGGCGCGGGGACTACATTCGCGCTGGCGCTGCCGCTATGCGTGGGGTATGCGCTGCTGGGCTCATCGCAGGTGATCTACAACAACCTGGGCGGCGAGGGCGCGGGCATTCAACTGCTGTTTCTTTCGCCTACGCCGATTCGCACGGTACTGTTTGCAAAGAACCTGTTTCATGCGGGGCTGTTCGGCCTGGTGGCGCTGCTGGCGGGGATTCTGGCGAGCTTGCGGCTGGGCTGGCCAAGCGCGACACTGGCCATGGCGACAACGGCATGGGTGTTCTTTGCATTGCCTGCGAACCTGGCGGTGGGCAATTTGTTCAGCCTGAACATGCCGCATCGCATGAACCTGGGACGGCTGGGGCGGCAGCATGCATCGGCCTCGAGTGCGCTGCTGAGCATGCTGGTGCAATTTACACTGCTGGGCGTGGGCGCGATGGTGTTTGGGCCGTGCGTGTACTTTGGCCGGCTGTGGATGGCTGTGCCCATCTTTCTGCTGCTGGCCGCGGTTGCGTTTTACGCATGGCTGCGCGTGCTGCGCAATGCGGACGCGATGGCCAACCAGCGCCGAGAGACGCTGATTGGGACGCTGGCCAGAGCGGAATGACGCAAGCCTGGCGCTATTGCAGAGAAAGCTGCGCGTAACACAACTGACGGGTGCGTGCCGTGGGCTGCACGTGCACGCTGCTGGCCAGCAGTGGAAGTGCGTCGGTGGGAAGAATCGCGTCGAGGGGCGAGCGGGTCTGCAGGAGAGCGGCGAGTTTATCGGCGTCTGCGGGGACGGCGAGCAGGACCGTGGGGCGATTGCTGTAAAAGGCTGCCGTGGGTGTGTCGAGATTCGTGGCGGAGCCGGGCAGCGTGAGAATGAGAAGCGGGCTGGAGCCGCGCGGACTCTGTGCCTGCCGCGCAAGCTGCGCGACTTGATTGGCGAGCGGATCGCCACTGCGTTGCAGGAATTTGGTGGAGGCAAGGGCGAGCCCAATGGTTACGACGGCGACGGTGGCGTATTGCACGACGCGCCATCGTTGGCCGGCGTCTGCGAGCAATCGAGCCGCTTCAATGGCGAGCGCGGGATAGACGGGCAGGATGTACCACGCGTGCTTGGTGGGGATGCATGAGTAAAGGAGTAACGTGCCGAGGATGAGAATCCACGGGAGGTTGTAAGCCCATTGGCGGCGCCAGAGCCAGCGGACGGCGGCGAGGAGCGCGAGGATGCTCCAGGGGAATGCGCCGCGCAGGACGACCTGCAGATAGAAGAATGGGCCGCCGCCGGAGCCTTCGAGCACGTGTGTTGCGCGGGCGGCGAGTTGATATCCGGCATAGCTGCTGAGGAAGGCGCGGCCATGCTGGGCCAGCATCCAGAGATGCCACGGGGCGACGATGACGAGGAAGAGAAGAGCGCCGGCGAAGATGTGCCTGGGCGCGATGACGATCTTGCCGTCGCGCTTGATGAGCCAGTGGATTGCGATGGCCAGCGGCGCAAGCAGTACGGCCGGGCCTTTGATCATGGCTCCAAGGCCGATGGCGGCGCACATTGCGTAGAAGAAGAGAACGCGCTGCGGAGTGATCCGCAGATAGAAGTAGACGGCGAGATAGATGCACAGGCAGAGGAGCGTGTCCGTTGTGCCCTGGCGCGCAACGTCGTCAAATTGCCGGGTGGTGAGCAGCGCGGCCGCGGCGATGAGAGCGGTGCGATTGTTTGCCAGGCGACGCGCGATGAGCAGCGTGAGAAGCACGACGCCGACGCCCGCGAGGGCAGAGGGAACGCGCGCCCAGAACTCCGAGACGCCGAAGATGCGGAAGAGCGTGGCTGTAATCCAGAAGCTGAGCGGAGGCTTTTGAAAGAAGGGCTGCTGCTGCCAGTGGAGCGTGAGCCACTGATGGCTGGTGAGGATTTCGCGCGAGACCTGCGCGTAGATGGCCTCATCCCAGTCCATGAGCGCGCCGTGGCCGAGATGGACGAGTAGCAGAAAGGACGCGAGCGCGACGACCACAGCCGCTTGCAAGGACTGCGCCCAGCGCGGTGGGAGCGTCTGTTGCGCTTCGAGTTGGGCGCTGGATCGCAAGGGAATGGCGGATGGTGCGCGAAGGCCTGAGCGCGTGACATCCCCTGGCCATCGTGTATGACTCAGGTGGATTCGGCGCAATTGTAGCACGGGAGTGGATGGCGCTCTGCGTGGCGGACACTGATGCAAAACGAAAGCGCGGATCCGATGTGAGAGCGGGTCCGCGCTGGCTGGTGCAACGGTATGCGTGCGCTATTTCTTTTCGCCGCTGCCCTTGAGTTGCGGCATGGTTGACTCATTGAGCAGGGTGAGTAGACCGGTCTGCGCGTAGGTGAGCAGCTTTTCGCGCGTGTCAGTGATGTCGAGATTGCGCATGGTGAGCTGGCCGATGCGGTCGCGCGGCGAGAAGGTGGATTCGCCCTTCTCCATGGTGAGGCGCTCGGGCTTGAAGGTGAGGTTGGGCGAGGTGGTGTTGAGGATGGAGTAGTCGTTGCCGCGGCGCAGCTCAAGCGTGACCTCGCCGGTGATGGGCTTGGCGACCCAGCGCTGCGCGCTTTCACGCAGCATGATGGCCTGCGGATCGAACCAGCGTCCCTGGTAGAGAAGGCGGCCGAGCTTTCTGCCGTTTTCGCGATACTGCTCGATGGTGTCTTCGTTATGGATGCCGGTGATGAGGCGCTCGTAGGCGATGTAGAGCAGCGCCAGGCCGGGAGCCTCGTAGATGCCGCGGCTCTTGGCCTCGATGATACGGTTCTCGATCTGGTCGCTCATGCCGAGGCCGTGGCGGCCACCGATGCGGTTGGCTTCGAGCAGCAGCTCGACGGAGTCAGAGTACTCGACGCCGTTGAGGGCGACGGGCCAGCCCTCGTGGAAGCGGACGGTAACCTCTTCGCGCTTGACTTCAACATCGTCTCGCCAGAAGGCGGTGCCCATGATGGGCACGACGATCTTCATGCTGCTGCTGAGGTGCTCGAGGTCCTTGGCTTCATGCGTGGCGCCGAGGATGTTCGAATCAGTGGAGTAGGCCTTCTCTGCGGACATCTTGTACTCGAAGCCGGATTTCTGCATGAAGGCGGACATCTCTGCGCGGCCGCCGAGCTCATCGATGAAGGCCTCGTCGAGCCAGGGCTTGTAGACCTTCAGATCGGGGTTGACGAGGAGGCCGTAGCGGTAGAAGCGCTCGATGTCGTTGCCCTTGAAGGTGCTGCCGTCGCCCCAGATGCTGACGTCGTCCTCTTTCATGGCGCTGACGAGCATGGTTCCGGTAACGGCGCGGCCGATGGGCGTGGTGTTGAAGTAGGTGACGCCGGCGGTGGAGATGTGGAAGGCGCCGCTTTGCAGCGCGGCCAGGCCTTCGCGCACCAGCTGCGCGCGGCAGTCGATGAGGCGGGCCTTGACGGCGCCGTATTCGAGGGCCTTTTGCGGAATGGCATCGTAATCGGACTCGTCGGGCTGACCGAGATTTGCGGTATAGGCATACGGCAGCGCGCCCTTCTGCTTCATCCAGTGCAGTGCTGCGCTGGTATCAAGGCCGCCGGAGAAGGCGATGCCCACCTTCTGGCCAATGGGAAGTTGCTCCAGGATATTTGACATGACGGTACAGCCCCTAACAGGATTCGGCGATGGCGCCAATGGGTATCAGCTCTATTGTACTTGGCGGGAGGCGCGTCGCCGCAGAGCACGGCGACGCGGAGTGGGTTGGCAGGACTGCGCTGCTGCCTAGTTGTTTAGTCCCGGCATTTGATGGATAGGGTCGAGGGTAAATCGGTCGGGTTCTTTTTGCCAACATT
>JAJYBT010000070.1 GCA_021778875.1 Acidobacteriota bacterium
AACACGCTGACCACCGTTCACCGCGCCAACGCGAGGTTTCCGTTGGAGGTTTACCGCTTTCTCAAGGCCAACGGCAGCGGCTACATGCAGTTCATCCCGATTGTTGAGCGCATATCGCAGCAGGCCACGGCAGACGGGCTGGTCCTTGTCTCGCCGGCGTTTCATGATGCGGCCACGGTGACGCCATGGTCGGTTGAGCCGGATCAGTTTGGGCAATTTCTGTGCGCCATTTTTGATGACTGGGTGCGACACGATGTGGGGAAGAGCTTCGTGCAACTGTTCGATGTGTGCCTGGAAATATGGTCGGGATTCGAGGCGAGCCTTTGCGTGTTTCGGCCAACCTGCGGCGCGGCTCTCGCCATTGAGCATTCCGGCGATTTGTACTCATGCGACCATTTTGTATATCCGGAAAATCGGCTCGGGAACATCATGCAGTCACCGCTGGAGTCGCTGGTGGAGTCAGAGCAGCAGCACCGCTTTGGAAAGGCCAAGGAGTCCACGCTGCCGAAGTATTGCCGCGAATGTGATGTGCGCTTCGCATGTAATGGCGAGTGCCCGAAGCACCGGTTTGCGACCACACCGGACGGGGAGCCGGGGTTGAATTTCCTGTGCGCGGCATACAAGCGGTTTTTTCATCACGTCGATCCTTATATGCGATTCATGGCGGCAGAACTTGCTTCGGCAAGGCCCCCTGCCAACGTGATGAAGTGGATTGCCACGGGAATTGGCAGCAACATGACGCAAAAGACTCGCCGTAATGAGCCTTGTCCCTGCGGCAGCGGCAGGAAGTTCAAGCATTGCTGCGGCGCTTCCGCATAGGAGGCATTTCGTGCTGAAAATATTGCCGGGTGCGCGCAACTTGACATCTGTTATGTTGTTGCGATGAGCAGAACCACATTTCATCGCGGTGCGCTCCTTGCGGTTGTCGCGGCTGCTCTTTTTTGTATGCTTCCGGCCACTGCGCACGCTCAGCAGGCTGTTCAGCGGCAACTGGAGCGCGTGGCGAAGGGCGACGTGAGCGGGCCATTTGCGCCGAGCTGGGACTCGCTGGGAGCCTATCGCGTGCCGCAGTGGTTTCGCGATGCAAAGTTTGGCATCTTCATCCATTGGGGCGTGTACTCGGTCCCGGCGTTCGGAAGCGAATGGTACTCGCGCAACATGTATCAGCGGGACAATCCCGCCTTCAAGCATCATGTTGATACATACGGCCCGCAATCGAAGTTTGGGTACAAGGACTTTATTCCGATGTTTCGCGGCGAGCATTTCGACGCCGATGCATGGGTGGATCTGTTTGCGCGTGCCGGGGCGCGCTACATTGTGCCGGTGGCGGAGCACTGTGATGGTTTCGCCATGTACGACTCCGGGATTAGCACATGGAATGCTGCGCGAATGGGACCGCGACGCGACATTGTCGGCGCGCTGGAAGCGGCCACGCGCAAACGCGGGTTGCACTTTGGAGCATCGTCGCACAGGGCAGAGCACTGGTGGTGGTATGACGGCGGCATGAAGTTTGACTCCGACGTACAGGATGCGCGCAACGCAGGTCTTTACGGGCCTGCGCGCCCCATGGCGTTGCCCGGCGCGAACGAGGCCAAGGAGCCGGATCCGAACCATCTGGAGCAATGGCTTGCGCCGGACGCCGCCTTTATGGACGACTGGCTGGCACGCAGCTCAGAGATTGTCGATAAATATCATCCTGACTTGATGTACTTTGACTGGTGGATTGGGCAGCCCGCATTTCAGCCTTATCTGAAACGCTTTGCGGCCTACTATTACAACGCGGCTGCGCAGCGGGGACAGGGCGTTGTGTTGACCTACAAGGATTATGACTTTCCTGAGAGCGCAGCCGTTCTGGACATTGAACGCGGCAAGCTGGATGCAACGCGACTGCTGCCCTGGCAGACGGATACGTCAGTCAGCGTTCATTCCTGGGGATATGTTGACCATGATGAATACCGCGATGCCAAATCGTTGATCGATGAACTGGTGGATGTTGTGAGCAAGAACGGCAACCTGCTGCTTAACGTTGGACCGAAGGCTGACGGAACGATTCCCGCGCAGGCGCGCGCCGTGCTGCTGCAGATGGGCTCGTGGCTCCAAACCAACGGCGAGGCGATTTATGATTCGCGACCATGGCTGCTCTTTGGCGAAGGGCCCACGCGCGTGACCAGCTCCGCGCTTAATACTGACCGGCAGCAGTTCACGGCCGAGGATGTTCGCTACACAACGCACAACGGCGCACTTTACGCCATCGCACTCGGCTGGCCGACAAGCGGCGAATTGCAACTGCGTACGCTGTGGCAAGGCACGCCGTACCTGGCAGGGCCTGTGTGCTCTGTCCAATTGCTCGGATCAAGCAGCCAGCTTAGCTTTGAGCAGCGCAAGGACGGGCTTCACGTCCGGCTGCCGCAGGCCAGGCCTGATGAGCCGGCTTTCACATTCCGCATTCTGTCAGCGGGCGGCAGAGGAGGCGCTTGCGGGTATTAGTATCCGCCGTGCTTTTTGTTGTTTTGGCCTGCGGTTCCTCAGGGCCCTGGCGCGCGGTGTTGAGTTGATATGGTAGCTTTTTTCATTATGTTCGAATCGTCCGTCATTCCTGCTTCCCGGCACGCGTCGCGGAAGCGTACCGCATCTTTAATCCGCATTCAGCGATTTATTTCCCGGTTCGTGACCGCATTTGCGTTTGCGTGCCTGGTTTTGCAATCTGGCGCAGAATCGTATCGCGCAACGGCGGCGGCCGGAACCATCCAGCCTTTGGCGCTGCGCTGCGATTGGCGTGAACAGCCGCTGGGCGTGCAGACAGCAACTCCGGTGCTGAGCTGGATTCCATTCGCGGCTCATCCGGGGCTGCGCGGCCTGCATCAGACGGCCTATCTCGTGCTTGTGTCGTCGGCCCGTGCCAGTCTGGAGCGCGCGCGAGGCGATGTGTGGGATAGCGGCAAGGTGGATGGCGCAGATGTCACGCGCGTGCGTTATGCCGGGCCAGGGCTGCGATCGCACACGGTCTACTGGTGGAAAACGCAGTTGTGGGATGCGCAGGGCAGGCCATCGCGCTGGAGCGAGGCCGCTTCGTTTACAACGGGACTCTTGCATGCACAGGACTGGACCGCGCGCTGGATCACCGCAGGCGCGGATGTGCTTGGCGCGGATCCGCAGCATTCGGCCGCGGCACTGCCCATCTTTCATCACACATTCAAGCTGAGGGGGAAAGTGGCGCGAGCGGTGATGTTTGTCTCCGGTCTGGGCCAGTATGAGGTGTCTCTCAACGGGAGACCTGTCACCACGAGCGTGCTGAATCCGGGCTGGACGGACTACCGCAAGACGGTGCTGTACAACACCTACGATGTCACCGGCGCAGTGCGTGCCGGCGAGAATGCGGTCGGAGTTCTGATGGGCAACGGAATGTACAACGTGCCCCAGACGCCGGGCCGGTATCTGAAGTTTACGGGAAGCTTCGGCCCGCCGAAGCTGATTCTGCAGATGCAGGTGAGCTATGCGGATGGCCGGGAAGAGACGGTGGTCAGCGACGCCTCGTGGAAGGTGGCAAAGAGCCCTGTCGTGTTCTCCTCCACATACGGAGGCGAAGACTTTGACGCGCGCATCGCTCCAGGCTGGACGCAGGCAGGATTTGCAGACAGCACATGGGCGAATGCAACCGTCACAGACGGCCCGGGCGGAACGCTGGAAGCGCAGCGGATTCCGTTCATCGCCGAAACGCGCGTTTTCCATCCGATCAAGATCGCTACGCCGAAGCCGGGTATTACGGTGTACGACCTCGGGCAGAATTTTTCAGGATGGCCGCGGATTACAGTTGAAGGGCCGGCGGGGAGCAGCGTGAAGCTCATCCCGGGCGAGCTGCTTGATGACGCGGGCCTGGTGAGTCAGCGTACCTTCCACGGTCCGGTGTGGTTCACCTACACTCTTGCCGGGCGGGGAGTCGAGCGCTGGCATCCGCGCTTCACATACTCCGGGTTTCGCTATGTTCAGGTGGAGACTGTGCCGGCGAAGGGCACGCACGACGAACCGCGCGTTGTGGAGCTGACGGGCGCGTTCGTGCATTCATCAGCGCAGGAGGCGGGAACATTCTCGACGGACAACAGTCTCTTCAGCAGGATTCACACCTTGATTGATATGGCGATCGAGAGCAACATGCAGAGCGTGCTCACCGATTGTCCGCATCGCGAAAAGCTGGGATGGCTTGAGCAGACGCACCTGATGGGCGACGGATTGTTCTACGGCTTCAATGTGCACACGCGGTACGAAAAGATGTCCAGTGACATGGCCGATTCGCAGTTAGCCAATGGCCTGGTGCCTGAAATTGCGCCGGAGTATACGGTATTTACCGGCGGGTTTCGTGATTCGCCGGAGTGGGGCAGCGCGGTAATTCTGAGCCCGTGGACGGATTACCGCTTCACCGGCGACCTGAACCTGCTGGCTACTCACTACGACCAGATGCAGCGTTACGTGGATTACCTGAGCAGCAAGGCGTCGGACCATATCCTCAGTCATGGGCTTGGCGACTGGTATGACATGGGGCCCAAGCCACCGGGATACGCGCAACTGACGGGCATGAAGGTGACCGCGACTGCCGTCTACTACCAGGACCTGACTGTGCTGGCGAAGATCGCCGGGCTGCTGGGTCGCGCGGACGATGCGGCGCGTTATATCGCTCTGGCCAAAGAGGTGAAGGCCAGCTACAACCGCGAGCTGTTTCATCCTGAGAGCAATACCTATGACACCGGCAGCCAGACCGCCGAGGCGATTTCGCTGGCTGTGGGGCTGGTTCCCGATGACCGGCGGCAGGCCGTGATGGACAGCCTGGTGGCCGATGTGCGCGCGCACAACAATCATCTGACCGCTGGCGATGTGGGCTTTCACTATGTCATCGAGGCGCTGCTCGCAGGCGGGCGGTCCGATGTCATCAATGACATGGTGTCGCGCACCGACGCGCCGAGCTATGGATACCAGCTTAAGATGGGCGCAACGTCGCTGACCGAGGCGTGGAATGCAAATCCGACCAGTTCGCAGAACCACTTTATGCTGGGTCATGCTGAAGAGTGGTTCTATCGCGGGCTGGCAGGGTTGGACTTTGACTTATCACGGCCAGCAGGAGAACAGATCATTTTAAGGCCGCAGATGGTGAGCGGCACGGGATCTGCCGGCGCCGTGTACGACTCCGCGGTAGGGCGTGTCGCAGTCGCATGGAAAAACACGCAGGGCCGCACGGAGATCGATGCAACGGTGCCTGTGGGCCGGAGCGCACTGGTCTATGTGCCGGGTGCGAGTCCTGACGGGATTGTCGAGTCAGGAAGGCCGGCGAAAAAAGCCACGGGAGTAACCTGGGTGCGCAGCGAAGCAGGCGAGCAGGTCTTCCGCGTGGAGTCGGGTGAGTATCACTTTGCTGCTTCCCGCTGAGATGCTGCGGCCTTTCACGCGGGTGTCAGGAGCCGGATGAGAACTCGACCATGATTTTGCGCATGGATGCGGGGTTGGCGCTCCATCGCTGAAGAGCCTCGCCTGCTTCTTCAATGGGGATGACGAGGCTGATGGCGTCTTCGACGGGGAAGCGTCCGCTCTGGAGCATGGCGATGACCTCGTCGAAGTCCACGGCCGTGGCATTGCGTGAGCCGAGGATGTCGAGTTCCTTCTGCACAAAGAGCTTTGTCTCATACGACACGGGCTCTTTCGCATACCCGATGTAAACGACGCGGCCCGCGAAGGCGACAGCTTCAACGGCCATGCGGAAAGTCGCCGGAGTGCCGACGGCTTCAATGACGACATCGGGACCGTCTCCCGCGGTGAGTTCACGAAGGGTTTCAGCGGCGGACTCGCTGCGCGCGTCGAGCAGATGTTGTGCCCCGGTGCGCTGTGCCAACTGAAGCTTGGCTTCGTCCATGTCCATCGCGAGCACGCGCGCTCCGCGAAAGGCTGCGCCGGCCACGGCACCCAGGCCCACCATGCCGCATCCGACAACCAGGACCGTGTCGTCTGCGGCGATGCGCCCGCGCGTGACGGCATGGTTGCCGACGGTGAGCGGCTCAACCATGGCGAGCGTTCGCAGGGGCATGCCGGGCGCTTTCTTGAGCTTGGTCCACGGCGCAACAAGGAATTCAGTGAGTGCGCCGTCGCGCTGCACGCCGAGGGTCTGGTTGTTCTTGCACGCATTGTTGCGCCCGCGCCGGCATGCCGCGCATGCTCCGCAACTGAAGTAGGGCAGCATGGTCACGGCTGCGCCAGGCTGGAACTCTTCGGGAACGTCGCTGCCTGCCTCAGCAACTATCGCGGCAATTTCGTGGCCGGGAATGCGGGGATAGGTCACCAGCGGATTGCGCCCGCTGAAGGTGCTCAGGTCCGATCCGCACATGCCAACGACGCGGATCTTCAGCAGCACCTCGTTCGGGCCGGGACTGGGAGGCATGGACACATCAGTGACTCTGAATTTTCCCGGAGCATCCAACACAAATGCCTTCATCGATCGTCCCCCTGTTCCCCAGGTTTCATTGTCGCCGATTTCATGACCAGGGCTTCGAGCGGGCAACGGATATGCCGCGAATGTCGTTCGGATATTTGCCCGAAACGGCGCAATAGAAGTGGTAGAGGACGCCGTCTGCGGTGACCACGGAGGGCTTGTGCGCGTAGTCATCGTCCACTGTTCCCGGGGCCCCGGCGTCAACCAGGATGCGATTCACCTTTTGCGGATGAAATGGGTCGCGCCCGATTGCCAGCAGGTCGCGCGCCTTGCCGTCCGAACTGAGTCCGTAATAGAAAATTGCCCATTCCCGGCCGTGACGAACGACGCAGGGGTCGCTGACGAAGCGATCGTCCCAGGAGCCTTCCGGTCCGTTTCGCAGGATTGGATTGCTCTTGTAGCGGGTCCAGTGAAGCAGGTCCTTTGAGGTTGCAATGCCGGTCTGTTCGCGCCAGGCTCCGCCATGCGCCTTTGGATCGGGGCGGGTTTTGGCGTTGTAGAAGAGATAGTAAACGCCATCGGCATGGACCAGGCAGGGCTTATACAGCCCGCCCTGCTCCCATGGGGCCGCGTCGTGGTCGTCGGAGCGGAGGATGGGCGGGCCAAGTTCCCAGTGCATCAAATCCTTGCTGCGGCACAGGCCAATCACGGCAGGGCCTGACTCGTAACCGGCTTCAGGATATGCGTGCCATGCGCCCAGAAATTCTCCATCCACGCGGCGAAGATTGCCTGGACCGGAGAGGTCGTTTTCCCGAAGGATCCAGTTCATGGCGATGTTATAGCGGGTGATGGATGAGGAAGGATCGCGGCGAAGGATGCATCCGAGGCGCTTCCAGTGAATGAGGTCGGTGGAAGATGCCAATCCGGTCTGATAGCCGGTGCCGTCATATCCGACGTAGGTCATGTAGAAGATGCGGTCATGATGAAAGACGAAAGGACAGTCAACCGATTTGGAATCGAATGCTGCAGGATCGTCGGACTTTGCGAGAACCAGCTTGCCGTATTTGTAGGGCGTCAGATACGGTGCGGGATCGGGAGCGCCCGCCTCTGCGAACAGTGTGCCACCGCGGAGCGCGCCGCAGGCTGCGAGCATTGTCAGGGATGAATGATGAAGGAAGGTTCTGCGTGTGGGCATGGGGCTCCTGGGCCTGTGCGACGTACTGAAGATTCCGTGATCGTTGCGATGATACATGGGCGCACGGACAGTGTGGAGTGCCGCTCGGCTTGCCCTCGGATGAACGAGCCGCGTCGTGCGTCTGCCGGCGTTGCCGGAGCAGCTATGCTCTGAATGCAGCAGGGGCGCAACCAATTGGCCGCGCCCCTGCCGTTTCGCCGGTTGTGTGTGACTAGCTGGTGCCCTGGTGCAGGTCTGGCCCCGTTTGTTTCTCCTGGAGTGCCGCCTGCGCTGCTGCCAGCCTGGCCGTCAACAACCGGAAGGGCGAGCAGGAGACGTAGTTGAGCCCGATCTTGTGGCAGAACTTGACGGACTCGGGATCGCCGCCATGCTCGCCGCAAATACCCACCTTGAGGTTGGGCCGGGTGTTGCGTCCCTTGGCCGTGGCCATCTTCACCAGCAGTCCCACGCCCGCCTGGTCAAGGGTGGCGAAGGGGTCCTGCTTGAAGATGCCGGCCTTGAGATACGCCGGCAGGAAGTGGTTGATGTCGTCGCGCGAGATGCCGTAGGTGGTCTGCGTGAGGTCGTTGGTGCCGAAGCTGAAGAACTCGGCTTCTTCGGCGATTTGTTCAGCGGTGAGCG
>JAJYBT010000071.1 GCA_021778875.1 Acidobacteriota bacterium
TCATCCAGCACAACTGGCACTGGCGCGACGTTCTCACGCACGTTCGCGGCACGCACACGCTGAAGTTCGGTTACGAAGGCTGGTACGGAGACGACGTTGAACCGTTCCAGGGGCCGTGGTCGCAGCAGAAGTTCGCCTTTGACAACCTGCTGAAGCTGGCACAGGATGCCCCCACGAATGAGAACGGCATCATGTACAACCCCGGCACCGGCAAACAGCAGCTCTGGGACTGGGATGCTGCGGCTCGCACCTTCGGTCTGTTTGTTGAAGACACATGGAAGGCGCGCAGCAATCTGACGTTGACGCTCGGGCTGCGCTACGACGACAGCGGGAATCCGTGGTCAAAGAGCGCATCGACTGTGTTCGGCAACTTCTATTACGGGACCGGCACGACGATCAATGAACAGATTGCCAGCGGCTATGCGAAGGCAACGCACAACGCGCTTTTGCACTCGGTGAACAACCTGTTCAGCCCGCGCGTAGGCTTTGCGTGGGATCCGACGGGCAAGGGCAACTGGGCGGTACGCGGCGGCTTTGGCATCTTCAACAACTGGCTGACGTCGGCGAACGTGCAGGAAGAGTTCCGCGGAAGCCCGCCGGGACTGGTGCTTCCGGTCTTCTTTGCGGGCTCGTCCACGCCGCCGATTTTTGGACTTGGCGACAGTTCGAAGCCTCCGTTCGGGTTTACCTTCCCGACGTTTAACGGAGGGTTGAATTCACAAGGCGGCGTGGTGGGCGCCAATTTCTCCATCGGCGGCATCAATCCACTGCTCAAGTCGCCCAAGGCGAATATCTGGTCGGTCAGCGTGCAGCGGCAATTGAGTCGTATGTTCGCTGCAACGGTGGGCTACAGCGGTTCGCACTCCTACGACATTGTCGGCAATGGCAACTCGATTGGCAATGTGTCGTACGGCGTCGACATCAACGTGCTCCCCAACGATCTCATCATCCACGAAAGCATTGCGCCGACGCGGTTGAATCCAAGCTTCGGTTCCATCAGCTACGCGGACAACAATCGTTATGCCAACTACAACGGCGTGTTCGTTGCGATCCGGGGCCGCTTCTCACGCGGCGGATTTGTGGAAGCCTCGTACACCCGGTCCAGTTCGAAGGATAACGGGTTGGCATATCCGACTCCGGACAACCTGGGTCAGTACTACGCACCGTCGGTTTTCGATGTGCCCAATCGCATCTCCCTCAGCTTTAACTACACGCTGAAGGGCCTGAATGACGGCAAGGGAGCGATCGGACACGTGACCGGCGGGTGGGGAATCAGCGGAACCACGGTCTACCAGTCGGGCTATCCGCTCACAGCGGCCAACTACAACAGTTACATTCCGGTGTGCCAGGACACGTCCGCAGGCGCTCCGCCATGTCCCTCGTTTGCCAATCCGGCGGTTGGGTATGCGCCTCTGAGCGGCGACTACAACGCGGACGGCAACAACCTCGATTATCCGGATGCGACTTCGTATCACCAGTCCACCAACAACAAGGACTGGCTGACGGGTGCGATTCCGAAATCGAACTTTGCAGTCCCCAATTTCGGAAGCGAAGGCAACGAAAAGCCAATGAGGTTCCGCGGCCCGAATTTCATTGAGACGAGCACCAACTTCTACAAAGACATGGCCCTCACGGAGCGCCTCAACTTCCAGTTGCGCTTTGAGTTCTTCAACCTCTTCAACCGTGCGAACTTCGCGAACGTGGACACGAATATTCCCGACGGAAGCTTCGGTCTGGCAACGGGCTCGCACGAGCCGAGGTTCTGGCAGGTGGGCGGAAGGCTCTCTTTCTAGGCCAACGTACTACAAACGAAACCTCAAAACCATGCGGCCGGCGTGCAAGGAATATGCGCCGGCCGCAGTTGTTTTTATTGCGTGCAGTTTGATGGCTGTCAGATCGTCTCGCGCCATTGCTTCAAGCTAAGATGGACCTACTGAATCCTGCTGCTTGCAGAGCGGGTTCGCGATGATGATCCAACTGCGCAGGAGAGCGGTTCGCAATGCACTTTTTCAGAAAACTGGTTTGCATTGTCGCTCTGGCAATCCTGGCTTTGAGCCTGAACGCGCAGACCGCCGCAAACCAGGCGGAACCGATTGTCACCGCGCTGGGCCAGCAAGACTATGATCATGCGCTTGCGCTGCTTGGGCCTGCGCTCAAGCAAGCGCCGGGCAATGCCGGACTATGGACCATGCAGGGAGCGGCTCTTGCAGGGAAGGGCAGGAAGACGGAGGCTTTTGCGGCCTTTCGCCGTGCCATCCAGCTTGCGCCCGACGACATTCCCGCGCTGCAGGGCGCTGCGCAAATCGCCTACGATGCGGGTGACCCCGCCGGGATTCCTGTCCTGGAGCAACTGCTCAAGCTTCGACCCAATGATGTGACAAGCCACGGGATGCTCGCGGTGCTCCAGTATCAGCAGGGCAGGTGCGCAGACGCCGTTGTTCATTTTGAAAAGGCTTCCGCGCTCTTCGCCACGCGCGCTCCCGGGCTGGACGCGTATGGGACATGCCTTGTGCGGCTCAAGCAACTTGACAAAGCTGCGGAGGTGTTCGCGCAGTCGCTCGCCCTGCAACCGGATGCGCCGCGGGCGCGGCTGGTGACCGCGTCGGTGCAACTGATGGCGCATCGGCCCGAGCAGGTTCTTGCGACCCTGGAACCGCTGCTGGGCCAGCAACCTGACGTCTCCGCATTGGAGCTTGCATCGGCCGCATATGAGAGCATGCACGACACAGACAAGGCTGTGGCCGCCTTGCGCCAGGCAATCCTGCTGGACCCGCACAATGTGAATCTCTATGTCGATTTTGCCGTGCTCTCGTCGACCCACCAGTCCTTTCAAGTAGGCATCGACGCAGTGAATGACGGCATCCATCTGCTGCCGAATGCCGCGGCACTCTACTTTGCGCGCGGCGTTCTTTATGTGCAGACCGCGCAGTACGACAGGGCCCAGGCCGATTTCGACAAGGCCTACGAGCTTGATCCGAATCAGTCATTGAGCGTGGCGGCGCTGGGCCTCGCCACCGTGCAGCAGAACGATCTGAAACGAGCGCTGGCAGACGTACGGGAAAAGCTTGCGCGTCGCCCCAGGGATCCGATCCTTCTCTATCTCCAGGCCGATATCTTGACGCAGCAGGGCGTAGAGCCTGGTTCGCAAGACTTTGAAACTGCCATGCGATCGGCGAAGGAGGCGGTTGCTTTGCGGCCTTCACTTGAGCCCGCCCATGGCGTACTGGCAAAGCTTTATCTGCAGGCGGGTCAGTTCGTCGAGGCTGCCGCGCAATGCCGCAAGGCTCTGGGGCTTGATCCGAAGGATCAGACGGCTGTCTATCACCTCATTCAGGCCCTGCGGAAGACCGACAAGAAGGACGAGATTCCGGCGCTCTTGAAGCGCCTGGCGCAACTGCGCGAGGACGCAACCAAGGAAGAGCGCGAGCAATATCGCTACAAGCTCGTCGAGAGCGACTCCGCTGCAAAATAGAAGGGGCAGCACGGCGGCTGCCCCTTCGTTGTCTTGCGCCTTTGAATCAGGCGCGCAGTTAAATCCAGACCTTTGACACGGTCAAACTCCTGGATGCGGGCGTGCTTTCGGGCACGTATTCATCGGACGGATATTCGTGTGGCGGTCCTACGCGATTCATGCGCGCGAAGTTGGGAATCGCCAGCATCGGCGTCCCGTCCTGCCATTTGCCAGCGATCACCATGACGCCATCCAGCAGCTCGGGATGCCACTCGGTTTTGAGTGGCGCATCACTGAGCTTCCGGCTGATGTTCTGGTTGTCTTTGGATTCGGCGTTGTAGACGAGCGGGCCATATTGCAGCGCAACCATGCCGAGGTCCGCCTTGACGCGGCTGTCTGCAACCACGCGCTGCGGTTCCATCGGCAGGTCGAGTTCGATGCGGTCGCCTGGCTTCCACTCGCGTGTCACGACGGCGTAGCCCTTGCGCATCTCGGGTGTCTGCTCCTGGCCGTTGACGGCGAACCGCTTCACGCCGCGGACCTGCGGCGAGTCCTTGTAGAGCTTGCTCGTGCTGCGGTTGGGGATGCGGACGTAGACCGAAAATGTCCTGGCCTGCTCAGGATTCACGGTAATTGCAACGGAGCCGCGCCAGGGATAGTTCGTTTTCTGTATGACCTCGACGTTTGTGCCTGCGACCTGGCCAACATGGATGCGGCTGCCGACGAACATGTTGACGTAGAGCGCATCTTTGCTCTTCACGTAAGACCAGGTGGGAATCATGAGCAAGGTGCGCGCAACGTTGCCTACGCAACAGGGGCACGTGTGCCACTTTGCGCGCTCGGTGTTTACAAGCGGATTGGTGTAGCAATAGCTTTTTCCATCGAGCGCAAGGCCACCGAGCAGAGCGTTGTACATCGTTTGCTCGTAGAGGTCAGCATACTTTGCGTCGTGATAGGCGAGGTTGAGTTTGTATTGGAAGAAGACCAGGCCGCAGCTCGAACAGGTCTCGCAGTACGCATTGTTGCGCAGCGAATAGTTTGGTCCGAATCCCTCGGATGTTTCGCCGCTTCCGATGCCGCCTGTGAGGTAGTACTTCTTGTTGACCATGTTGTCCCAGAGCGAAATCACGGCACTCTGATAGTCGCGGTCCTGGGTCTCGGCTGCGATATCCGCCATGCCTGAGTAGAAGTAGGTGGCGCGCACGGCGTGGCCCACGGCCTCGTACTGCTGGCCGGGCGGCAGGTGGCTCTGGTCATACTCATTTCCGCCCCGGCGCGAATCGAGAAGGAACTTCGCCAGTGCGATGTAGGCGTCTCCGCGGTGGTTGCCTTCCTGGTCGTTGACGAAGCGGCCGAAGCGCACGAGCGCCTGTTCCATCTCCTGATGCCCGTCAAACCACTCTTTTTTGCCTGGTCCAATGTTCGCAACCCAGCAGTCGGCCAGCTTCTTTGCGCCGTTGTACAGGCGCAGATCTTTGCCCTCGGTGAGCGTGTAGTGGTTGATTGCGGATTCGATGAAGTAGCCGGATACGTAGCCCTCATGATTGCCGCGATGATCAGGCGACCAGCGCTCGGGCCACTCCTTACGGTCCGCGAGGATGTAGGCAGTCTGCAGATAACCATCCGGCATCTGCGCCGCAAGGATGATGGGAATCCAACGCTCCAGGGTTGCGTGCATGAGCTTCTGCGCCTCGATGATCTCCTGATCGCCCTGGGGATCGACCATGAGCGCGATCGACATTGACTCGACGGTCTGGTGCACCCATGCGTTGGAGAAGACATATCCCTTGTGCCGGCCGTGGGGCTCGCCACGGTTTGCCTTGCCGGCTTCAATAAAGTTGTCGATGCCTCCGTCTCCGCGCATGGGTGCGATGTCTGTTCGTTCGCACATTGCGATGCAATGAGGAATCCAGTTGACGATGAGGGCCTTTGCGCGCTGATTCCATAGCGGGCTGTCAATGGAATATCTGCGGGTATAGACCACGTCAAGACGATCGGCGGGGGGCGCCGGTTCGACGTGCACGTTGATCGCAGGCGGCGCGCCCTTGCCCCCTGAAGCTTCAAGCGCGAGGACATAGTCACCCGGCTCCGAGAAGGTCGCAGTTGTTACCGGCAAATCTGCAGCCGCGAATGCTACAACGCCGGGTCCTGCGGTCTTGACCCAGCGAGCCTTGTTCCGCTTCGAATCTTCGAGCCAAGTTGCCCTTCCGGACAGATAGGTCTTTCCGTCACTGACTACGGAGCGGTCCACGCCAGCGTCAACGACGGGAGGGAGCGCAGGCGCAGAGCCGTAATTAAAGACCTTCCATTCAAGGATGCCGGCAGGGTGGCCATGCTGGGGAATCACCTCGAGGCGCAATTTGCTGGTTCGCACGGGCTCGAAACTTGTGGCATTGAAGGTGTCCGGGGCCAGGCCCAGACCCTGCGGCTTCGAGACGGGCACGTAGTCGGTTCCATTCCAGTAAAGAATCCGGTAACTCTGAGGGGGCTGAATCCCCGGGCCTCCGCTGCCCGGCAGCGCCGCCGGACGGGGACGATCGACGGCCCAGTAAATCTCAACCTTGTCGACGAGAACCGGTTCGCTCCACTCGTACTGCACCCAGGTTGCTTTTTCCCCGGCTGCGCGCTCCGCCCACAGGGCGTAGATGGATTGCGTGCGGTCGAATGAATTTGCAGGAGTGAACCCGTCATTCAAGGCAGAGATCTTGTTTTCGCTCACGATCCTCTGGCTTGCAGGAATCGCGACGCGCGCAACATTGAGAACACCGTCAGGGGCCTGCGCAAAGGCTCTGCTGGTGGACAGCGCAGTGAGAACAGCGGCGCCTCCCAGACCAGCGAGAAACTCGCGACGGTTGGGCTCGGACTGGGGCTCTTGTTCCGGCAAAGGCGTGGGGAGATTTTCGATAGAATCTGAGGACTGTTTGCGATGCATGGGTGACACTCCAGCTCCTGAGAATCCATGCGGGGCCGTCTCAGAATAGGCGCCTGCAATGGGCAGAAAACGTTTGCTAGTTGAGAAGCGTAAACCTCTCGATAACGGTTGTAAAGGGACTGGATGGGGTCAGATCCGGGTCCCTGCTCCAAGTTCTTGCGAGGGTTCTGTTTCGCCCGGACCGTTCAGCGGGTTTCCTGAACCTTCACGACAAAGTAAGTGATGGTGCCGCCTTCGGGCAGGACCATCTGATGCGGCACGCCTGCGGGAATATGCACCACATCGCCCGGCTTCAGCTCCTGCGTCGAGCCGCCCTTGACCGCGGAGCCGCCGATCTCGCCCGGCGCGCTCGTTTTCTGGTCGACGATTTCGCCTCCGGTCAGCAGGGTTGAATGGCCGTCGAGGATGTAGAAGAGGTCTGCAAAGTTCTGGTGCTGTTCCGCGCCGCCGGTGCGGTTGCGGAAAGCGAGCATGGTGTAGTGGTTGGGATACTTCTCCAGCGTTTCGCTGGCTACGCCGTTGCCCTGTGCCGCCACCTGGTGCAGATGCTGCGCGCGCTCCATGAGCTGCGCGGTTGACCAATGGTCGGACTTCGCGCCTTGCGGACTTGCCGCCATGCTGAACAGGAGCCACGCCAAAGGGACGATTGCTTTGGGAAGCTTGAACATGATGCGGATCATCGTAGATCAGCGATGGGTTGCGGGTCTACGCCAAAGTGGGGCGGCATTGGCAGGGTGGATGGAAGCCACTATCGGGCAGGTTTCGCTTGCTGCGCGCCGGCCAGTTGCGAGGCGCGAGAAAAGACGGCGAGCAACATGGAGCGCGTGAGGCGGCCGGTGTTGGTGTTCTGCAGCGAGGGATGAAAGCTTGCGAGGACGCTCAGGCCGTTGGGCAGCGTGTATTCGGCTCCATGGCTGAATGTGAAGCCGGAGCGCGATGCGAGTTGGCCGGTGCGCTGCGCGTGGGCGAGAAGACCGTCAAAGGCGATGCGTCCCAGGCAGACGATGACGCGGAGGTTGCGGAGAAGCGCGATTTCCTGATCGAGCCAGGGCGCGCAGTTACGCAACTCCTCGGGCGCGGGCTTGTTGGCCGGCGGGGCGCAGCGGACCACGGAGGTGATCCAGAGGTCTGTGAGGCGCATGCCGTCCTGGCGCGTTGTGGCGGTGGGCTGCGAGGCAACGCCCGCCTCGTGCAGCACAGGGTAAAGAAAGTCGCCCGAGCCATCGCCGGTGAAGGGCCTGCCGGTGCGGTTGGAGCCGTGTGCTCCGGGGGCCAGGCCGAGCGCCAGCACGCGCGCCCGCGGATCGCCAAAGGAGGGGACCGGCCGGCCCCAGTACTCCCAGTCGGCGTAGGCGCGCCGCCGCTTGCGCGCCACCTCAGCGCAATAGGCACGCAGCCGGGGGCAGCGTTCGCAGGCAATGATGCGCTCATTGAGGACATCGAGGGTGGCGGGGGAAGTGGTCATGACGGAATTCTAAGGCACGGGTGATTCATGTGTGCGCGCCGGACTTGTATTCTGCGGCCCTAGGGGTGAAGCTACTGGGATAGAAGTTCATCGAATGGCGTAGTGATGGATGACGCCGATGCAACGCGGCAATTTTTCTGATTGGAGACGATGGGATGAGACAAGCAAGGCTGTTGATGCTGGCCGGCGACTTTGTTGAAGACTACGAGATCATGGTTCCTTTCCAGGCTTTGCAGATGGTGGGCCATGCGGTGCATGTGGTGTGTCCGGGCAAGAAGAAGGGCGACCAGGTGCGCACGGCGATTCATGATTTTGAGGGCGACCAGACGTACACGG
>JAJYBT010000072.1 GCA_021778875.1 Acidobacteriota bacterium
TGTCACCCGGCGACGGTCTGGTGACGGAGACCGTTACGCTTGCCACGCCGGACGGCCCTCGGCAGCGCATCAGCATTTTTCTCAGCGTATTCGACGTGCATGTGAACCGCTCGCCCATCGGCGGCGTTCTTACGTTGGTTCGCTATCAAAAGGGTCTCTATCTGAACGCGATGAACCCGGCCTCCGCAGACCGCAACGAGCAGAACGTTGTGACGGTCCGGGGCCAGGGAATCGAGGTTACCTTCAAGCAGATCGCCGGCCTGCTGGCGAGGCGCATTGTGTTCAACTTTCGCGAGGGCGACAGTGTGGCGCGAGGACAACGGGTGGGTCTCATCAAGTTCGGTTCGCGGGTGGATGTGCTGCTGCCTGCGGAGGCCGAGCTGCGCGTGAAGACGGGCCAGCGGGTGCGCGGCGGCGCGAGCATTCTGGCGGCCATGCCCGGGGGAAAGCGCGCGTGAGCCGCCCTGATTCCACGCAGGCCAAAGCCGATGCGCGCGCCAGGCTGCGCCGCGGCATGTTTCTGCTGCCGTCGCTGTTTACGGCGGGCAACATCGGCGCGGGCTACTTCTCGATTACCCAGACGATTGCTGCGATCAGCGGCAACGCGGAAGTGCATCTGGACTGGGCGGCGATCGCCATTCTGCTCGCCATCCCGCTTGACGCGCTGGATGGGCGCATTGCCCGCATGACCAACACATGCAGCGATTTCGGCAAGGAACTGGATTCGCTGGCCGATGTGATTACCTTCGGCGTGGCGCCCAGCCTGCTGGCCTTTATCTGGGGATTTCATTTTCTGCCCGACTCGATCAATGCTCAACTGCGGCAGCACCTGATGCAGGCGGGAGCCTTCTTCTGTTTTCTTTACCTCATAGGCGGCGCTTCGCGACTGGCGCGGTTCAATATCAGCCACGACGCGCAGCCGCGCAACCCGGGGCGGCCGGATCGCAAATACTTCGTGGGCATGCCGATTCCCGCAGCGGCGGGCCTGCTGGCGTCCACGGTGCATCTCTGCTACGGCATCCCAGTGCAGGCGTGGTGGATTGCCATTCCCTGGCTCATCCTGGTTGGTCTTACGGGCTTCCTGATGGTCAGCACCTGGCGATTCTGGTCCGGCAAGGAAATCAATCTCGCGGGCAAGCATCCCTTTCAACTGCTGCTGCTGATTGCCATTGTGTTGTATGCCATCATGCGCTATTCGCAGGTGGTGCTGTTTGCGGTTGCGCTAGTTTACATGTTCTCCGGTATCTGGGCCCGGGCGGCATACTCATGGTCGCGCAGGCGGCGTCGCAGACCCGCCGACATGTCCGAGACGCACGCACCGGAGCCGGGTCCGATGAGGCCGTCATAGTTTTTCCAGAAAAAAGAAGAAGGATACCTGTGTACAAGATTGCCATTGCCGGCGCCTCCACCCTGGTGGGCAAGGAGTTGAAGGAAGCGCTTTCCGATTCGCCGCTCGCGGCGGCCACCTTTGTGTTGCTGGACGAGGAAAATGCGCTGGGCCAGTTGGACCAGGTGGGCGACGAAGTAACCTTTGTGCAAGCCATCGGCGCGGATGCATTCGATCATGTGGACTTCACGTTCTTTTGCGGCGCCGAGGAGCTGACCCGCAAGCACTGGAAGCAGGCGCTCCGAGCGGGCTCCACGGTGCTGGACCTCTCCGGCGGGCTGGACCAGGAGGCGGGCGTGCTGGTGCGGGCTCCGTGGATTGGCTCGGATGCGGGCAGCGCCGACCTGTTTACGCCCGCGGTGGTTCCGGCTCACTCTGCCGCGCTGGCTCTGGCGCTGGTGATGGACCGCCTGCAGCAGGCCGCGCCGCTGCGCATGGCGGCTGCTACGCTGCTGCTGCCCGCCAGCGAGTTTGGACGAGGGGCCATGGACGAACTGCACCAGCAGACGGTGAGCCTGCTCAGCTTCCAGGGAATGCCGCGGGCCTTCTACGACGCGCAGGCGGCCTATAATCTGCTCTCCGGGCTAGGCGAGAGCGCCACTGCGAATCTGGGCGCTGTGGAAGCGCGGGTTCGCCGTCACCTGGCGGCATTGGCCGGCAAGCGCTGGCCCTCGCTGGCCCTGCAGACGATTCACGCGCCGGTCTTTCACGGTCATACATTTTCAGCGTTCGTCGAGCTGGAAAGGCCGGTGGAAATCTCTGCGCTGGAAGAGGCCTTGAGCGGCGACCATCTGGACCTGGTGCTGGAAGATACGGATTCGCCCTCAAACCTGGCAGCCACCGGGCAGAATGACGTGTTGATCCGGCTGCGCACGGAGCCGGGCGGACGCAACCCGGCTGAGACTTCAAGGCTGTGGTTGTGGGCTGCGTCAGACAATCTGCGCCTCTACGCGCAGAATGCCGTGGAGTGCGCCATGGACCTGCGCCGGTTGCGGCCGCAGGGAGCTGTGCAGTAGATCTCGCCATGGCGGTGCCGCGCCATCAGTGCGCTCCGCAGCGGAACCATACCTGCTCGATGTAGCTGTCGGTCATGCCGGCGATGTAGTCGGCTACTGTGCGGGCCAGGCCCTCAGCGGGAATATCGGCGCGGTGGTCTTCAGGCAGGAGGCCCGGGTCGGCCACAAGCATCGCAAATAGTCCCTCGACAACCTCATCCGCGTGTTGGTGAGCCTCGGTCATGCCGGGAGAGTTGTAGAAGTTGGCGTAGAGAAACCGCTTGGCTGCGGCGCGGTCGGCCTCCATTGCCGAACTCAGGGCAGCCAGCCTTTCCGGCGCCCGGCGAATTTCATCAAGGGTGGCGACGCCCGCAGCAGCCACACGGGCGCGCACCTGATCCATCAGGTCGGTCACGAGCGCATTCAGAACGCGCCTGAGCGCCTCATTCACGGTCAGCTTGGGCGGTGCGGCCGGATACAGCCTCAACACTTCGTCATGGAAGCGACGGAACAGGGGCACGCCTTCTCGCACCTGGTCGAGCGAGAGGATCCCGGAGTCCAGCCCGTCGTCCAGATCGGCTGTCAGGTAGGCAATCTCATCCGCCAGATCGATCAGCTGTGCCTCCAGCGGGGGCAGCCGGTCAAGGAAGTACTCGGTCAACTCCGGGTGTTCCGTCGCGGAGTAGTCGCGGGAGTGCTTGACGATGCCCTCGCGCACAGCGAGGGTCAGGTTCATGCCACGAAAGCCCGCATACCGCTGCTCAAACCAGGTGACGATACGCAGCGCGTGCAGGTTGTGATCGAAGCCCAGCCCATGGGCTGCAAGGGCGCGATCGAGGGCTTTTTCGCCGGCGTGGCCAAAGGGCGGGTGGCCGATGTCATGCGCCAGCGCCAGAGCCTCGGACAACTCCGCATTCAGCCCCAGAGCGTGGGCCAGAGTGCGGGAAATCTGTGCCACTTCCAGCGTGTGGGTGAGCCTGCTGCGGAAGTGATCCCCTGGCGGATCGCTGGCCAGGCGGGCGAAGACTTGTGTCTTGCCAGCCAGACGGCGAAAGGCGCGCGCATGCAGAATGCGTGCGGTGTCCCGGGCAAAGGGCGTGCGGTAAGGGTGAGGCGGCTCAGTGTGCGCGCGCCGGGCCAGTTCGCCGCCCCCGTCCACGGCGATTGCAGGGGGCAGTACGGCAGGCGGCTTGGTTTCTTCAGTCATCGTCGATGCGCACTTGGAGCTTTGTCTGGTTATACCGCAAACCGGGCTGTCTGCGTGTCTTGCGTCGCATTCTGCCTGGCGGTGTTGGCCCGCAAAGTGGGTGATAACTCCAGCATTGGACAAGCCCGGTCATTCGGGAGTACCATCCAGCCCGACTTTTCAAAGGGGCGCAAGCCTGGGCCAACGCCCCGGCGCGCCCCAAAAGCTTTTCACATCTGGACCCGGGAGGAAAGCATGACAAGACTGAAGCAAACTGCGTTGGCCATGCTTGCGCTGACGGTTGCGTTCACTGCAGGATGTAACCGGCACTCAAACAAAGAGGTCTACTATCTGGTTTCGGCGAACAGATCGCTGCCCTACTGGCAGACTGCCGAGAGCGGATTCAACAAGGCGGCTGCGAAATACAAAGTGACAGCAAGGGCGGTGGGGCCAGCCAACTACGATCCGCAGGCCGAGCTTGCGGAGTTGCAAAAAGCGGTGGCCTCCAAGCCGGCTGGCATTATGATTTCCGTTACCGACGTCGGCGTCCTCCAGCCGGAGATTGATGCGGCCGTGGAGGCTGGGATTCCGGTCCTCACCATGGATTCTGACGCTGCCGGGAGCCGCAGGCTATATTTCATTGGGACGAACAACCTGGAGGCCGGCCGCCTGGGTGGACGGCGACTGGTTGAGAAACTGGGCGGCAAAGGCAACGTGGTCTTTTTTACGCTTGCGGGCCAGCCAAACACGGATGAGCGTATCAAGGGCTTCAAGGATGTTCTGAGCGCCCGGCCCGACATCAAGATCGTGGACGTGGTGGACACCAGGAGCGACGCACGTACCGCGTTCGACAAAGCACAGGAACTTTTGGCCTTGACCGGACCGAAAAAAATCGATGCGTTTGTGTGCGTTGAGTCGGCGTGCGGCAAACCCGTCTCCGATGCGGTCAAGCGGGCCAATGTCACTGATCGCGTGCTGATTGCCTGGGATGCCAACCAGGATACGCTGGATGGGATCAAAGCTGGAACCATCGATTCGACGATCGCGCAGAAGCCCTACACAATGGGCTACTTCGGATTGAAGTCTCTGGATGAAATCTTCCACGCGCCGCCGCCCCAGCTGGGCAGGGATTTCAGCGCCGATTTCTTCTCACCCTATCCGGTCTTTGTGGATACCGGCACCACGCTGGTGGACAAGGACAACGTGGAACTCTATACGGCTGCAGAGGCGGGCAGCAAGTAGGACAGTAGTCTCTCTGCCGGTGCGGCGAGCTCGCAGCTTCGCCGCACCGCATGTCTCATATCGTGGAGAGGGCCGGAACCAGCCGGACGGGCAAATCTTGCCTGCGATGCATTGAGTTATCCCAGGATCGCTGCCAAGGTAAATTGGATTACTAAATACGGTTAGCTTATAAATGTCCGCATTGAAAATCGTTCTCAGCTGGGATAGATTTGAAGCGCCTGAATCAGTTAGATGACGGCGCTGTCATCTATGCGCAATATGCCTGTAATCAAGCAGTTATTTCTCATGTCGATGCTTGACATGCAACCTGATCCGGCGCAGGATAACTAGGTCTAGGTTAGTGTGCTTAAGGTTCGAAACCGCACGTGAGATGCGTCAGTTATTTTTCAAGCAAAAGGCAGCTTCAAGTGGGTTCTTTAGACCAAGAGTATCCGGCGCCGTACGGGGGTAAGAGATGTTGGTAAGAACGCAATGCAAGGGACGCGAAGTGACCGGCCTGCAGGTGGGTGCAAAGAACGTGCGGCGCTACTTTCCGAAGCATGTCGATGTCATCGAATTGCAACTGGATCATCTTTATATTCAGTGCGATTTGACCCCTGAGTTCTGGGAGGGCCAGGCCGAAATTAACGATCCCAGGCTGTGCGAGTGGCTGGATTTCAAGGTATTTCACACGAAGCCGGGCCGGACGCCGATTCCTCTGGCGATGATTCCGTCTGGCAAGAACTCCTTCCGTTTGCGGCCTGCCTCCGAGCGTGGACATACGAGGCTTCGTACGGCAGCGATTTCCGCTGCGTGAGGCCGGGCAGTAGACGACGAAGATTTGCAGCATGGCGCGTATCTCCCAGTGATTGATTCTCTGCCTTGCACATTGGCACATTCCTTCGGCGCGCGGGAATACGCCCGTGGTTGACTTCAGGAAGCGATGCGCCTTCTGCTTCCTTTCTGACTCGCGGCGCTCGACGGCGTGATTCCCGCGAAGGCTTGCTTCTTACCGTTTGTACCGGTCGAAACCGGCGAGGAAAGAGAGATTCACATGAAGAGGTCCCTGGAGATCATGGCCGTCGAGGCGCTCAAGGAATTACTCGAGCAGGTGTCCGCAATCAAACTTCGTGACATCAAACTCATGTCGCCGGATTCGGCTGGCGAGACCGACATCCTTGTTCACGTTGACGTATACGGCCATAGCCGCCTGCTGGTCTGCAAGGTCAAGTCCAGTGGAGACCTGCGGCCAGTCAGGTCGGCTCTGCGCAAGCTGGGCGAGTATGTAAGGCATGTTGCGGGTGATACCACGCCAATCCTGTTTGCGCCCGAGCTTTCGGCCGAGGCCCAGGCGCTGTGCCGGGAGAACTGCGCGGGTTTTCTTGACCTGCAGGGCAATGCGCGCATCGTTATGGAAGAAGTGTTCTTTGCCAAGCGTTCCATGCCGCCGCGCAAGCCTCCGCTCTCGGAAACGTCCCCGTTGTCAGGCAGCGGGTCCAAGCCCTTTGTGGAAGTTGCCTGAGGCGAGTCTGCAAGTTCTTCAGCCCTCCCCCGGGTGGTAACAGAACAACGGCGGCCGCTCTTCATGGAGCTGGCCGCCGTTGTTATTTCCGGTTCAATGCAGATGATCCGCCGGGCTTATTCCGGCTTTGCCGGCCCGGCAATGCTGTCTTCCTTGGCCAGTTTTACCCGGGCGCTTTCAAGCTTGTGCTGAACCTTGGCCACCTCAGACGGTTCCACGTCCGCTGCGGCGGATTTGGAGAATTCCGCGAGTGAAAGCTCCCACTGAGCGGCTGCCAGGCGGATGCGGCCGGTCTTTTCATAAAGATCGCCCAGATGGTCATGGACAGTGGGGTCGGTCTGGTCGCGCTCGACGGCCTGGCGCAGATTCTCCTCGGCCGGTTCATACTGGCCCAGCTTGAAGTAGACCCACCCCAGTGAATCAAGGTAGGCGCCATTCATCGGATCTTGCTCCACAGCCTTGCGAATCATCTTAAGCGCCTCGGGCAGCTTGGTGCCTTTGTCAGCCAGCATGAAGCCCAGGTAGTTGAGCACCATGGCGTTGGAGGGGTCCAGATCCAGTGCCTGACGGAAGAACTGCTCGGCGGGCTCGAAGTGTTTCTGTCGCTCAGCCAGCGCGCCGCGGAGAAAGAGCAGATAGATGCGGTCTTCCTTCTTGCTGGTGGTCAAGGCTTCCGCCTTGTTCAAGTCTTCTTCCGCATCTTTCCAGCGTCGCAGGCGGGAGTCCATCTGGGCCAGAGTCAGCCAGACAAGTCGGTCCTTGTCGGTGTTATCAAGCAGGCTCTTTGCCAGGGCGATTCCCTCGTCGGCATGTCCCTGGTCGGCCAGTTCGCCGGCCAGCATCAACTTCAGGTCGCGGTCCTTCGGGTTGGCCGCGACCGCTTTGCGAGAGACCTCGACGGCTTTGTCGAACATTTTGGCGTCGCGGTAGGTGTCCACCTGCCCCTGATAGCCGCGCCGGGCCTGATCGCCGCCCAGGTCAATCATCTTCTGGTAGGTGGCAATGGCCATATCGGTCTTGTTCTGTTCGTGGTAGACCGCGCCGAGCCGCTCAAGGAAAATCCCGCGATTGTTCTTCTCCTCCGCGGTATAAGCGCCGTTGGCGTGCGAGGTCAGTTCCACCATGTGCTCGTAGGTCTGGGCAGCTTCGTCGTAGCGGCCCAGCACGTCCAGCAGCAGGCCCAGATTGTAGCCGGCTTCCAGCGAGTCGGGATCCTTCTTAACCGCCTTGTGAATGGTCGTCAGCGCATCTTCATACTTGCCCTGGCGGCGTTGGATCTCACTGATGCGGATCAGTGTATTCACATCGTCCGGATTTGCCTGTGCAAGGTCGCGGTACACTTTGAGGGCTTCATCGAGCTGCCCATCGCTCAGCAGAGCCTGGGCAAGGGCGTTCATCGTATGCGCATCGCCCGGCTCGCTGTCGGCTGCGCGTTTGTAGGCGGCAATGGCGTCCTTGGGCCTCTTCAACTGGTCATAGGCCGCTCCAAGGGCAAATTCCATCTTGCTGGTGCGGTCAGCCACAGGAACTGCCTCAATGACTTTGGCAGCGTGTTCAATATCCCCGCTCTCGGCATAGAGGCGGGCGAGATTGAGGATAACTTCTTCAGAGTCCGGTTCCAGATCCTGCGCGATTTTGAACTGCTCTTCAGCCTTCTTGGGTTCGTGCTTCACGGTGTAAAGCTGCCCCAGCACCATGCGCTCATCCACGTCCTTCGGCTCAAGGGCGACGATTCTTTCAAATTCCGCAATGGCCTGGT
>JAJYBT010000073.1 GCA_021778875.1 Acidobacteriota bacterium
CGTGCAGCCGGTACTGTTGCCTCCTCCGCCGCACGCCATCACGCCGCCAGCCAGCGATACCAGCAGCAGCAGCATTCCCAGCAGCGCCCTCCATCTACGGCGCTTTTCCGGTGTCCAGAAAAGGAACAGACAGGCCAGCACGGCTCCTCCCGGCGCATACCACGGCATGTGGTGCCGCTCCTCATTTGAGGCTGTACATGTCCCGCTGCTCGCCGCAAGCGTCTTCACCGTCATTGTCGCCGTGGCCGCGCTCGTTCCCGAGATGGTCACCGGACTCGTACTCCCAAAGCTCAGCGTCGGAGCGTTCACCGCGCCGGTTGGGCTGCCGGTGATTGCGGCGCTCAGCGTCACAGAGCCCGTAAAGCCGCCTGCCGGCGTCACGGTCACCGTCGACGTATCCCCTGTTGTAGCGCCAGCCGTCACCGTCACCGCTGTGCCCGTCACCGTGAAGCCGGGCGGAATCGGCGCAGTCACCGTCACCGGATCCTGAGCACTGCCTGATGCGTAGTTTGTGTCGCCGCTGTAGTTTGCCGTGACGTAGTCAACTCCTTGCGCCAGGGTGTTTGCGGAAATCGTGAAGCTCGCTGCTCCCGAGGCCATCGTTGCGGGTCCGGAGTTATAGCTTCCGCTCGTCAGGGTCATTGTCCCCGTCGGTGCAGGAAGACCCGGTACGGTCGCAATCGTGACCGTCAGGTTCAACGCCTGGTTCGCAGCCGTGGTCGCAGGATTGGGCGTAAACGCAAAGTAAGGGATCGCCTGCACAAACACTGTTCCCGTCGCAGTGGCGCTCGTGTAGGTCGAATCGCCATAGTACTGCGCGCTGATTAGATCCTTACCCACCGGCGGCGCTGGTGTATACAGAACCGACGCGCTTCCGTTTGTCAGGGCGAACAGCCCGCTGATTCCCGAGATGCTCACCGATCCCGTTGGCGTGGGGCTGCCAGATGGACCACTGACCGTGACTCCGACAGGAAACGGTCCGGAGACCGGTACCGTTGGCAACGTCAGCGTCATCGTTGGCGTCGTTGTGCCCGTCGCATCCACCACTACGCTACTCGGCGCAGTGCTTGAATGATAGTAGGAATCCCCACTGTAGTTCGCTGCAATGTACAACGTGCCGGGCGGAAGCGTATTGGCGGGGATGGTGACCGTGACCGCGCCATTCACCACAGTCGCTGGAGGCGAAGAGTAAACAACTTGGCCGCCTAACGAAGGTAGTGCAGAAAAGATGAGCGTAACGGTTCCCGTCGGTGCAGGCAGAGTCCCCGAAGCTGGCATCGTAACAATCACCGCCAGCGACTGATTGGCCTTGATCGTGCTCGGCGTCGCAGTCACCATCATGGTAGTCGTCGCGCAAAAGATGGTTAAATTGGCGGCGGGAGATTGGGCCGATGCCGCGTAGTTCACGTCGCCGCCATATGTTGCGGTGATCGATGCATTACCGCAAGGGATCAAGGAACTGGTCAGACTTGCGCTGCCCGCGGCCAGGACTGTCGAGGTGCCCGGTGTCCCGCTCACCGTCGCCGTCCCAAGTGTTGTCGTCCCGTCCATGAACGTGACCGTGCCCGTGGGCGCCACGCCCGCGCTGTCCACAAAATTCTTTCCTGCGCTGTCAACAAAGGCTGCCGTCAGCGTCATCGGGTTGCCTGTAATAAATGGCCCGGCGCCCGCTGTGACCTGCACCGCCGTTGGCGCCGGCTGCACTGCCAAACTGACTGGGGCGCTTGTGCTCGCCTGAAAGCTTGCATCACCGGGGAAGGACGCCGTCAGCGAATTGGCTCCGGATGGCAGAAGAGACGTCTGGAGTTCCGCGGTTCCGCTGCTAGTCAGGCTTGCAGTCCCCAGCGTCGCGGTGCCCATTTTGTAAGTCACCGTGCCCGTTGCAATACCATTCGGGCTTGATGCGGACGCGCTGTTCCCGTAGGGCTGCGCATCCAGCAGGAAGATGGATCCGTAATAGGGCGCTGCAGCAGCCTTTCCGCTCAGGGGATCGTAGTAGCCGGCAACCTTCAGCGAAGTTGTGCTGCTTTCTGCAGCCACCGTCACCGAGATCGAGTTTGAATCACTCTCTGCAAACGTTGTATCCCCGCTGTAATGCGCCGACACCTGGTAGGTTCCGCCGGGCAGCGATACTGTCGTTCCGCTGGCAGCACCTGCCGTCACCGCGTAATCCGCAATCGCACCCGCATTGGGCAGTGTCGCCGGGCTCAGCGTGTCCACCAGGCCCACTTCACCTGTCGGCGTCCCGCCCGCGCCCGTCACCGTTGCACTCACCGTCACGCTCTGCCCGTGGGTGATGCTCAAAGGTGTGTTCGCTCCGTTCAGTAGCAATGCTGAAGTCGTTGCCGTGCGCGTCACCGAGGCCCACGCATTCACGAGCGTGGTCACATCAACGCTTCCCAGTCCGCTTGCCGCGTCATATCCGGTTGTCGCGTCGTAGCCAGTCAGGAAATTGTAAGTTGGGTTCAACGCGCAATTCGGCGTGCCCGAGACACAAACGACGGAGTTGTCACCCATCGTCACATCGTGAAAAACCGTTCCGTATTGCGTCTTCGCCAGTTGGTAGAGCACATCGTTCGCTTGTCCCAGCCGTGATCCCACCTTCTGCTCCACCAGAGCCAGCATGCCCGCAAATGCCGGTGCCGCGGCCGATGTGCCGCCCACGCCCGACAGGTTGAAGTTGCTGCCCGTCGCTCCAGCCGCGCAATCGGCTCCTGCCGGATCCACATTGGTGCAGATTCCCCACAGAGCTCCATAAAAGCCGTTGCCTGCCAGGAATGAGACATCTGGCACGTTGCGCATCGTCCCGCTCGCAAAGCCACTCTGCCACGCCGGCGCCGGATATACCGTACTCAGGCCACCCCCGCCGGCCACGATGTTGTTGTCGCTGGGGCTTCCCGTCGTCACCGAGTAAGGCACATTCTTCGCGATGGATTGGTTGGGAAGGGTTGAGTTGTTCCACGGCTCCTCGGGAATGTACGAAAGAGCGCTGCGATGGTTGGGCAGCGTGTTCGTCACGTCCACGTAGTTCAGGAAGCTGGCCGGAAATGTGCCCGTATAAAGCGCGTCAAAGTCTGTGCCGCCGACGGCAATGTTGTAGGGCGTTGACGCGATGCCATTCACCGCCAGCCCCATTGTGGCCGCAATCTCCGTGTTGGGATCGTCGCAGCCCGCTGAACCGCTGTCGCCCGACGATACCGTTACCGCAATCCCCTGCGCCGCAGCTTGCTCCCAAAGGCTCGATACATACTGGTTGCCCGCCGCGCCAAAAGCCTGCTCGCATGAGCCAAAACTCACGTTGAGAATATCTGCCTGATTGTCGTCCAGTGCGCGTTGAATCGCGAGGAACAAACCCGACTGGAAGCTTGTATCTGCCGCCGTGTACAAAATCACATTTGCATTGGGCGCAATGCCGCCTGCCACCTGTGTGTCGAGATACGCCTCGACTTCATCGCCGTTCTGCCCCGGATCCGTGCCGTCCACAACCACCGTGGTAGCTTTGGCCGGCAAGCCAAAGGTCGCGCGATAATTCGCGTTCTGCGTCACGTCAATGTTCGAGTCTCCCGCAATCCCGATTGTCACGCCCGTGCCATCGAGAGCCGTGCCCGAAAGATGCGGATTCAATGTCGTCGGCGTGTCATAGACTGTCGCCGCATCCGCCGGTCCCAGAAAAATGTAGTACCCATTCGTGGAGTTCCCGATCGTGTAAGTCGGTGTGATCGTATGCGTCTTTGCGTCGTACACCCCGCTCGGCCCGCGAATCACTTGAGGCTTCGGCTTGATGCTGCTCAACGACGCAAAACCGGCCACCACCGGTGCAAGTGCCTCGGGAATCTGCGGATCGCTTGCGTTCGCCCAGAACTGCTGGCCCGCAACCATATAGCTGTGCACGGCGGTGTGAAAGGCCGCCTCCACCTGGCCCACGCTCCCCGTCATCTCAATCGCCATACGGCTCTTTGCGGTCTTCTTCACTTGCAGGCCATGGCTCTCCAGCCACGACTGCACCTGCGCCAGATCCGCATCCCCAACGCCAAAGCGCTGCCCAAAGGCAGCCGGCGTCAGGAACTTGTGAAAATTGGCCGAAGCCGGATTCTGAACCTCTTGCAAATAGGTTTGCAGGTCGGCTTCCTGCTGAGCGCTTCGACGTAAAACCAGGATCATCCGTCCGGCAGGCATTGACGCCGGGGCCTGCCCCTGGTCAAAACGGATCTGCGCGATTGGAAGTGTGTTCCCCGTGAGCGTCACCCGCTGAGAATCATCAATCGACTCCACAATCCGTTGCTGTGCAATCGGCGCCGCTCCCTGCCCCCACGCACGCATGCCCAGCATCAGAACACAAGCCATCACGGCACACGCTTCGAGCGCGCGCAAGCAACCGCGAAACGGATTTCCCATTGGTCTTCCCCTGCTCAGTCTTTTCGCTTCGTCAGGGCATTGAGCGTAGCGAGCAAAAAGATGGCTTCTTGTGAAACTTGCCCGGAGAGTATCACACCCCCACGCGGATTGACTTCCCCCAACGATCGGAAAACTTATTCCGGACTGGGACTTAGCCCGCGGCTTTCGGCACGCGGCATTCCCGCCCTCGCCGTCCGCCGGTCAAGGCACGATTGTGGGTTCCGTTTTTGCTGCTGAAATTTAGCCTTCTGAAGCTGTTAGTGGCTTTGATGTGTAAGCGGACGCGTCGACACCTTCTTGTTGTAGCGGCCCAACAGCGCATTCCACCGGATGATGGCCAGCTCTTCCAGCATCTTCATACCGTCCTTCAGGTAGCTCATCCGCGTGCGCTCGTCGTGTGCCCAGCTAACCGGGACTTCCACCACCTTGAAGCCCCGCTTGATTGCAATAAACAGGATCTCCGGGTCAAAGCCCCACCGCTCAATTGTCTGTAGCTGAAACACCGTCTGCGCAGCGTTGCGCGTGAAGGCCTTGAAGCCGCATTGCGTATCGGCAAACGGCAGATTCATCACCATGCGCGTCACCAGATTGAAGCAGCGCCCGAAAAACTGCCGGTAAAGCGGCTGCCTATGCGTCTGCCGTCCACTCTCCAGCCAGCGCGAGCCAATCGCAATATCCGCACCTTTTTCGATCGCATTGAAGAGAAGTTCCGCCTCCTCAATCGGAGCCGAGAGATCCGAATCCGTGAACATGACCACATCGCCCTGCGCCTCCATCATGCCGTGGCGCACGCTGTAGCCCTTGCCCCGGTTTCCCGGGTTCTCAATCAGCCGGACCTCCGGCGACTGCGCGGAAATCTCCCGGACCACCTGGG
Organism: Acidobacteriota bacterium; assembly: GCA_021778875.1. Next base: position 5,270 of record JAJYBT010000073.1, read on the forward strand.
CAGTATCATCTTTGGAACCGTCGTTGACGACAATCACTTCCGCAGCCCAGCCATGCATGCGGATACACTCCACTACGGACTCCAGCGTCTTCGGAATCCGGCCACTCTCGTTATAGGCTGGAATGACAAAACTGTAATGTTTATGCTCGTTCCCCATCATTGGCCTGCTTCAAGCCCCGCCCTTTTTCACCCATCGAAAAGCTGACGCAATCATATATGGTTCAGCCCGAACAGCAATCCCCCATCCAGGTCTCGCTCACCTTTGTTCCGTCAATTCGTTGATGTTAAAGGCGAAAATCTCCCTTCCAGCCTTGATTTTTTACGTCCCGACCAGCCACAATCGATTTATATTCTGGGAGCGGAGGCCCATACGATATGACAAAAGCTGACCTGGTCGAGAAAGTGACCCGCCTTGGTGACCTCACCCGCCGCGACGGTGAAGTGATCGTCGAAACCGTCTTCGAGTCTGTTATTTCTGCTCTGCAAAGCGGCGACAAGATCGAGATCCGCGGCTTCGGTTCTTTCCGAATTCGCCAGCGCAACCCCCGCATTGGCCGCAACCCCAAAACCGGAGAACGAGTCGAGGTCCCCGCCAAGCGTGTTCCTTACTTCAAGCCCTCCAAGGAGTTACGCGACCTGGTTAACCCCGGCGAGGCCGCCAAAGCTTCCACCACCACGCCCAGCGCCTCCTGATTTTTTGCCCTTCTCCATTCGGTCCGGGTGCCACCGCAGCATCCGGGCCAACCGTGAAGCGATCCCCGCAACCTTCCCAGCCCTCGCAGCCGGCCGTCTGCCGCTCCGGCCCACACGCACCCGTTTGGTGCGTCCGCCGACCGGGGTTTCGGTCCGCTTCCATCCGCCCGCCTCCGGCGCCGCAGGCCCTCGCTGGAGCAAATCCTGGCCCGGACCAGAAATTTTGAAGTCTTTCTCAAGCCTAGGTCAAGACCGAAAAGCACCTGCATTTGACTTCCGATTCCCTCCAGACCGTCAGCCCTGCGGTCGCTAACCAGCTTCCACCAATCAATTCCGAACCGATTCGTAATCGCCTCTTAAGTTTCCCAATCCGTCCACCTGGCGGGTGTAATCCAAACACATCGCATGGGATTCTCCCGCGGCGCTGCCAACACTTCGGTACAATACTTTCTAACGTCGTCTCGCATGTAGATAACGGCAGGAGTCAATGGCATCAGAAGTCTCCCTACCTGAGCTGAAAGAGCAAGCACCGGGCTCTCGACTCGCCAACTCAAGCACAAAGTTCCGGCAAGATGACGAGATCTCTCTGTTCGACCTGATCATTGTGTTGGCAGAGCGAAAGCAGATCATTCTCAAAACCACGATCGCATTTGCCCTGATTGCGGCCATCATTGCCCTCCTTCTTCCCAAGATGTACACGGCAACCGTGACCCTCCTGCCCCCGCAGCAGGGATCTTCCATGAGTGCGGCCCTCTCCTCACAGCTGGGCAGCCTGGGCGGAATGGCTGCCCTCGCCGGCGGTAGCCTTGGTCTCAAGAATCCAAATGACATGTACGTAGCCATGCTGAAATCTAATACCGTCGAAGACGCAATGATTCAGCACTACGGGCTCATGCAGGAGTACAAGAAAAAGTACCTCTCTGATGCGCGCAAGGCCTTTGAGAAATATGCGACCGTGGATGGCAACGGGAAGGATGGGCTCATTCACATCTCCATCGAGGATCGCGATCCACGCAGGGCTGCGGAAATGGCCAACGGGTATGTCGACCAATACCGCCATCTTTCTGAGAATCTGGCCATCACTGAAGCCGGCCAGCGCAGGCTCTTCTTCCAGCAGCAACTCGAGCAGGCGAAGAACAATCTGGAGACCGCGGAAGAAAACCTGAAGGTGACCGAGCAAAAAACCGGGCTGATCCAGGTGAACAGCCAGGCGACCGCGCTGATTGAAGCCGCGGCGTCAATCCGCGCCCAGATCACCGCCAAGGAAGTGCAGATCCAGGCCATGCAGACCTACGCCACCGGCCAGAATGCCGAACTGGTGCAGGCACAGCAGGAACTGGACGGCTTGCGCGCGCAATTGGCTCGCCTTGGCGGCTCTGAAGAAGCGGCAGGTGGGCTCATCGTTCCAAAAGGAAAGATTCCCGAAGCTGGGCTCGAATACATGCGAAAAATGCGCGACGTCCAGTATTACGAGACCATTTTCAACATCCTGGCGCGCCAATTTGAGCTCGCCAAGCTGGACGAAGCCAAAGAGGGCGCATTGATTCAGGTGGTCGATCCGGCATTGCCGCCCGATCGGCGCTCTTCTCCCAAGCGCACGTTGATCGTTCTCGTGGCGATCGTGCTTGGCTTCTTTGTCGGAATCTTTGCCGCCCTGTGGCAGGCGGCCGTGGCGCGCATGAAGAGCGACCCGGAGATCGCCTCCAAACTCTCCCTGTTGCGTCGGCTCATTTCCTTCAAGCGGTCTCGCGCGCCGCACGGGCCTGTCGAAGCTGCCCCTTCCACTGCTGCTCGATAAAGATACCCATCGAGCAGCTTCCTTGCCTCTTGTCCGTGCTGCGCTCAGGGGAGCGGTTCCGATTCGCCACGAGATATCTCAGGCATCGCACAGAGTGGCTCTTCCTTGAGGGAACCGTCCCTTGGCGTCGCGCATTCTTACGCAGCATCATCGACAGTACCGCCGGGCTGCATTGGCAATCAACAGTCTGCTTTGAAATTACTTAGTGGGCGGTCGAACTCCGATCACGCTCATCATACGGCCCGCGAAACCCTGCGATCCACGGTGCGAGAAGAACAGCTCGCGCTGGCAG
>JAJYBT010000074.1 GCA_021778875.1 Acidobacteriota bacterium
TACGATCACGATTCCGGCGGGGTATGCGGTGGATGAGCTGCCGGACCCGGTGGACGTGACGATGGACTTTGCGAGCTATCGCGCGACGGTGACGGCCAAGGGCAACGAACTGCACTACGAGCGCGAATACACGGTGCGGCAGGTGGAGATTCCGGCGGAGCGGGCCGGGGATTTTCGCAGGCTGGAGACGGCGATTCTGGCGGATGAGCGCGGAGTGGCGGTGCTGAAGAAGCAGTAGCGCGGCGGGGCGGGCAAGATGACGCGGCAATTTAGCCCGGCAATCCAGTTCGGCAACCTGACCCGGCAACCTTGCCGGGCGGGCGGCGCATCCAAACAGCCAGCACGGTGCAGTGACGCCGGTCGGCGCATGCGTGGCGGCGACGGCGAGATATGTGTGTGCGTCTGCCGCAGGGCAGAGCGCGCACGGCCGCGGCAGGCTCACGGGATGGTGGAGCGCACGATGCGCGGCGACACTCTGATCTTCTTTTAAGGACTCATTATGGTGATTCTTGCTACCTCGCGGAGGTTGCTCGCGTTGCAGAGGGTGGCGCTATGCGCGGCGGTGCTGATGCTGACACTGGCGTGGTCAGGCTGCAGGCGCACGGATGCGCCGGCGGCGGACAACTCCGCACAGAATGCGCAGCAGCCGGGCGGCGGCCCGGACGGCGGAGCGGGCGCGAACGGGCCGGGCGCGATGCAGAACGGTGGGGGACAGGACGGAGCAGGACCGGGTGGAGCAGGACCGGGCGGGCCGTATGCCCAGGGCGGGCCGGGCGGCGGGCCGTATGCGCCGAGCGGGCAGGCGAAGCCCTCGCCGGTGCCGATTACGGTGGACAGCGGCACGATGGTGGAGGTGCGGATTGACCACTCGCTGAGCACGCGGACGGCGGGGGTGGGCGAGACCTTTACGGGAGAGCTGATGGCTCCGCTGCTGGCGAATGATGGCGAGGTGGCGTTTCCGAGGGGGACGAATGTGACGGGGTCCGTGGTGGCGGCGAAGAACCGCGGACGCTTTAAGGGCGCGGGCGTGCTGGCGCTGCGGCTGGACCAGATTGGCAACCAGCCGGTTTCCACCGACGACTATGCGATCACGGCCAAGGGCAAGGGCAAGCGCACGCTGGGCTTTATTGGCGGCGGCGCGGGCGGTGGCGCACTGATTGGGGCGCTGGCGGGCGGCGGCGAAGGCGCGCTGATTGGCGGACTGGTGGGCGGCGGCGCGGGCACGGCGGGCGCGGCGTTCACGGGGAACCGGCCGATTGTGATTCCGGCGGAGTCGCGGCTGCGCTTCCGGCTGGAGGCGCCGGTGACGACGATGGTGCAGCGGTAGGACGATTCGCGACGGGATCGCGCGCTGCGCGACTGCAACCGATTCGGGGTTGGCTCATCCAAAGGAAAGACCGCGTCCGGTCCGGACTGCGGCATCGCTATACAGACAGGAAAGACCTATTGATGAGCCATCCTCTTTTTTCGCCTTTTCGACTTCGTTCTGTTGAGTTTGCCAACCGCATTGGTGTTTCGCCGATGTGCCAGTACTCGGCTGTGGACGGGTTTGCCAATGACTGGCACCTGGTACACCTGGGAAGCCGCGCGCAGGGCGGGGCGGGACTGGTGCTGCTGGAGGCCTCGGCGGTGGTGCCGGAGGGCCGGATTTCGTCGGCGGACCTGGGGATCTGGAAGGACGAGCATGTGGAGGGGCTGGCTCGGATTGTGCGCTTTCTGCACGGGCAGGGCGTGCGGGCGGGCATCCAGCTGGCGCATGCGGGGCGCAAGGGCAGCATGGCCGCGCCGTTTGGCGGCGAGCGGCTGCTGAAGCCGCACGAGGGCGGATGGGAGCCGGTGGCGCCGAGCGCGGTTGCCTTCTCTGCCGACTATGCCATGCCGCGCGCGCTGGACCAGGCGGGCATCGATGCGGTGATTGCGGCGTGGGCTCAGGCGGCGCGGCGGGCGCTGGCGGCGGGCTTTGACTTTGTGGAGATTCATGCGGCGCACGGCTACCTGCTGCACCAGTTCCTTTCGCCACTGACAAACAAGCGCACCGACCACTACGGCGGAAGCCTGGAGAACCGGACGCGGCTGACGCTGCAGGTGGTGGAGGCGGTGCGAGCGGCGTGGCCGGAGCATCTGCCGCTGATGACGCGCATTTCGGCGACAGACTGGGTGGAGGGCGGCTGGTCGGCAGACGAGTCTGTGGAGCTGGCGCAGGGGATGCGCGAGCGCGGCGTGGACCTGGTGGATGTGTCGACGGGCGGACTGGTGCCGGATGCGAAGATTCCGGTGGGGCCGGGGTTCCAGGTGCCGTTTGCGGCGCGGATTCGCCGGGAGGCGGGCGTAGCCACGGCGAGCGTGGGCATGATTACCGACCCGGAGCAGGCCGACCGGATTGTGGCCGAGGGCGAGGCCGACCTGGTGCTGCTGGCGCGGGAGATGCTGCGCGACCCCTACTGGCCGCTGCACGCGGCGGCAGCGCTGGAGGAGCCGATGCGCTGGCCGAAGCAGTATCTGCGGGCCGCGCCACGGAACAGCACGGCGCGGGAGCCGGTGAGGCGCCTGGACAAATAGCCTGCAACGAAGGGCACTTGCGAGGCGGGCGGTGCAATTTCCGCAGGAAAGAAGCGGGTTTGCACCAATTTTGCTTCACAAATAGTGCAAAAACTGGCCTATACTGCGTCTAACAAGGGAACTCCCCCGGACGGCTGGGGAAGCCTTAGCGATAGAGATGGCCTCGCAGATTGCCCGCAAACACGTTTCCGACGCGCCAACGATCCCCGATCGGCTGTACTTCAAGATCGGCGACGTGGCGCGCATCTGTGGAGTGGAGACGTATGTGCTGCGCTTTTGGGAGACGCAGTTTCCGCAACTGAAGCCGAACAAGAGCGGGACGGGACAGCGGCTGTACCGGCGGCGCGACGTGGAGATGGCGCTGGAGATCAAGCGGCTGGTGCACGACGAGGGCTATACGATTCCCGGCGCGCGGCAGGTGCTGACGCAGGGACGGCGGAGCGAGCCCGCGAAGAGCCCGGCAGCAGAGAGCCAGTCGCCGATGGGCGAAGACGCCGTGGCGGCGACGATTGGCCACGCGCGGGCGGAGTTGCGGGAGATCGCGGGGATGCTGTCGGATCCTGCTCCGCAGCCGCCGCGGAGGCGGCCGCGAGCCTCGGCGCTGCATGCGACGACCGGGGAGCTATTTCCCTCCACCTGAGTTGACGCGCGCGGGAAGACGCGGGCGAAAACGGACACACACTTTTTTGCAATGGAAGATCAGAGCAGCTTGCCGCTCATGATGAGCGCGGCGGCGGTGCCGAGTAGCGCTGTGCTGCCGCCATGCGCAGGGCGGAGGAGCGGCACCTTGACGAGGCGGTGGCTGATCATCTCCTGCTCGATGAGCGGCCCGGCGAGATTCCAGTGGGAGGTGATGTCGCCGACGACGACGATCTCGTGCGGTGCGAGGGCGAGGGCGATCATGTGGATGCCGCGGCCGAGGGCCTGGCACATCTGCTGGAAGGCGCGGGTGGCGGCGGAGTCGCCGGTATCGACGAGGCGGAGGAGCTCGTCGAAGGAGGCGAGGGTCTTGCCGGTAATCTCAGCGTAGTAGCGCATGCCGGCGCGATTGGAGGCGATGGTCTCCCAGCAGCCGTGGCTGCCGCAGCCGCAGCGACGGCCTTCGGCCTCCATCTGGACGTGGCCGAACTCGCCGGCCACGCCGCCGGCGCCGCGCAGGAGCTGGCCGTTGGCGTAGATACCGGTGCCGACACCCTCAGAGACGTTGACGACGACGAGATCGTGGTGGCCGTCGCTGTAGCCGTACCAGACCTCAGAGAGGGCGCAGGCGTTGGCGACGTTATCGACGACGACGGGGAGGCCGGTGGCTTTTTCGACGCGGGATTTGAGATGTCCGATTGGCCATTCGACGTTGGGAGCGAAGATGAATTTTTCCATCTGCGGGTCAAGGCGGCCGGGCATGTTGATGCCGATGCCCTCAAAGCGGAGGTCGGGGTGGGCGGCGATCTTGCGGCGGATGGCGGTGACGATGGCGCCGACGACGCGGGCGGGATTGGCGGGAAGCTGGATGTGCCGCTGGGCCAGGATGGTTCCGCCGAGATCGGTGACGGCGAGGGTGGTTTGCGAGGGGTGGATGTCCACGGCGAGGACGCTGCGCTGGACATTGAGATTGAGGAAGGTGGGGCGGCGGCCGCGGGGAATCTGGCCGACGGAGCCCTCGACGATCCAGCGCTCCTGCAGGAGCTCCTCCACGATGAGCGAGACGGTGCTGCGCTGGAGGCCGGAGGAACGGGCGAGGTCGGCGCGGGAGATGGGCTGGCGCGTGCGGATCTGATTGAAGATGAGATTGCGGTTGATTTGCCGCGCGATGCGATTGGTGGCGCTGAGGTAGTTATCCATGTAGAAGCGCGGCGCCGGCATGGTGACTTTCTCCCATCTGAGGCAGACCCGGAGGGCGGCTGCCCGCGAGACGGCGGGCAACGAGGAAGCCGGGAGTGCGTTTTACTGTGCAGCCAGTCCACTGTCGCAACGGGCGCGGCCGGGGAATGGGGGTGGTTGCGATGGTGCGTTGCGGTGGATGCACGCCGTGCCGCCTGCCGCGCCGTGGCCATGCCGAACAAGGGCCGGGCCGCGACGCAGCGGCGGAGGCGATCAGGCGCGCGTGGTGTAGCCCATGCCGGTGAGCACGCCGCGCATGTAAGCAATGCTGCTGATGACGCCCGGCATGGGATCGTCGCCATGCACCTCGTACTCGAGATCGACGAAGCCCGGATAGCGGATTTCAGCGAGGGCCTGGAAGATTTCGCGGACGGGCATGAGGCCGTCGCCGACGGCGACCTGGCTCTGCTTGTCGTGGAAGTCGGTGAGGTCCTTCATGTGGACGTTGAAGAGGCGCGGGCCGACCTCGTGGATAGCCTGCACAACGTCAGTGCCGGCGCGGACGGTGTGGCCCACATCGATGCAGCAGCCGATGCGGGGGTCGAAGCCCTTGAGGGACTTGAGGATGTCGAGCGGCGAGGGCCAAAGCTTGTCCTCGGGGCCGTGGTTGTGGATGGCGATGCGGATGTCGTACTGCTTGACGAACTTTTCGATGCGCGGGAGGGTCTCCGGGGTGGGATCGCCGGCGACGATGACGGGGATGTTGGCGCGCTTGCAGTACTCGAACTTGGCGCGGATGTCGTCATCCTGGTCCTTGGCGAAGTAGATGGCCCCGGCGGCGTGGAGCTTGATGCCTGCGGAGGCGTAGTCCGCGAGCGCGGCGGCCTCCTGCTGGGGGTCCATGGGGAGATGATCCTTGATGTCTTTGACGTTGAGCGCGGAGACGTTGAGCTGCTTGAGGAAGCCGAGCATCTGGGCGCGGGTGAAGTTGCGGAAGGTGTAGCTGGCGATGCCGAGGCGCACGGGCGAGGGCTTGCCCTGCTCCGTGGCAGGCTGGGCGACGGACGAGACCGCGCCGGAGGTGGCGCAGGCCGCGGCCAGCAGCGCTCCGGACTGGACGAAGTTGCGACGCGAAAGAGTAGTTTTCATGAGTGCCGACTCCCTGGATGATGCGGTTCCTGCAAACCGGAATGAACCGGTGTGAACGAGGATGGCGGGTGAGGCTCCGCGGACGACAGGCAAGGACGCCCGCGGAGATGGACACTAGAGATGAGGCGCCCAGCCCTTCTCATAATCGCGGTCCCACAGCTTCATGGCATCCGCGTCGCGGAGGATGTGGCCGTTGCTGGCGTCGAGCTCAAGCTGACGGTTGACCTCCCAGGCGATGTTGGAGAGCTGAAGCATGGTGACGGCGACGTTGCCGACGTTGATGGGCGCGTGGAGCTTTTCGCCGTGACGGATGCCGGCGATGAAGTTGGCGAAGTGGGCGTCCGTCATGGAGTCGCGGCCGGTGAGATCGGCGGATGAGGTTTCTCCTCCGGTCTTGAACTCGCTGGTCTTGTTGCCCTTGAGGTCGTAGATCTCATAGCCGTCGCGGTCGACGAGGACAGAGCCGGTGGTGCCCATGATGACGGAGCCGCGGTCGCGCCCGTAGAACTTCATGCCCTGGCAGCACTTCCCTTCCCAGGCGATCATCTTGTCAGCGTAGTTGAAGCTGGTGAGCAGGGTGTCGTAGAACTGCCAGTCATCCTTGAAGTGATAGCGGCCGCCGGATGCAGCGACGGAGTTGGGGAAGTCGACGCCAAGCGCCCAGCGGCAGACATCGATTTCATGAGTGCCGTTGTTGAGGGTTTCGCCGGTGCCGTAGATCTTGAACCAGTGCCAGTTGTAGGGGTGGACGTTGCTGCGATAGGCGCGGCGCGGCGCGGGGCCCTGCCAGAGATCCCAGTCGAGCGAGGCGGGCACGGGAATGTCGTGGCCGATGCCGATGGACTTGCGCACGTTGCTGTACCAGGCCTTGGCGTAGTAGGCGCGACCGATGAGGCCGTTGTGGATCCTGTCGACGATCTCAATGGTGTGCTTGGAGGAGCGCTGCTGGGTGCCCATCTGGACGAGCTTGCCGTACTTGGCCTGCGCCTGCACGAGCAATGCGCCCTCAGCGGGGTTGTGGCTGCAGGGCTTTTCCACGTAGACGTTCTTGCCGGCCTGGAGCCCGAGGATGGCCATGGGCGCATGCCAGTGGTCGGGCGTGGCAATGGTGATGGCATCGACCTCCTTGAGCTGGAGGACGTTGCGGAAGTCCTTCTCCGGCTTGGCCGGCTCGCCCATCTCCTGCTGTGTGGCGGCAGCGAATTTGGCGAGGATGTTGCTGTCCACGTCGCAGACATGGGTGATGCGCGCATCGCGCTTGTTGGCCTTGAGGGCGGACAGGTGCGCGTAGGCGCGGCTGTTGAGTCCGATGACGGCAAAGTTGAGGCGGTCATTCGAGCCCATGATCTGGCCGTAGCTTTTGGCCGTTGAGCTGATGGCCAGGCCCGCGGCTCCTACCGCCAGAGTGTCAAGAAATTCACGTCGCGTAACCATTGTTTCTCCATCTCCACAGCTGAGGTTTGCGTTGGTGTGTTTGGAACCGGAGGGGCTGCGGCGGGGCGCTAGAGGCACCCTGCCTCCTGCAGCCGCTGCTTCATGCCGGCCCAGCTGATGCGCGTGGAAGCCTCGGGGGTTCCGCCGCCGCGCCAGTGGGTTTCCAGGCTGACGGCATTGCGGTAGCCGGCCTGCTTGAGGGCGCGGAACTGCGCGGCCCAGTCGATGTAACCCTTGTCGACGGGGGCCCACTCGACCTTGCCGGCCGCGTTTTTGACGGCATTCTTGCAGTGGCAGTGGTGGATGCGGTGCTTGGGCAGCATGTCCCACGCGGTGGGGAAGGCATCGAACTCGCCGCGCATGACGGCGTTGCCGGGATCCCAGTTGAGTGCGAGGTGCGGGGTTTGAATGGCGTTGAGGGTGCGAACGGACTCGCGGCCGGTGGCGGTGTTGCACTCGAACTCGTTTTCGAGGACGAGCACGGTGCCGTTCTTGCCGCAGGTTTCGGCGGCGGCGCGGAGCTTGTCGTCAATGGCGGCGCGGTAGGGGGCCACGTTGTCGAGGCGCCAGAAGTCGAAGCAGCGCACCTTGTTGGTCTTGAACCGCTTGGCAAGGGCGATGGAGCGCTCGAGGATGGAGTCCTGCTGCTTGAAGGTAGCCTCGGCGGCGCCGTGCATGTCATTGCCGGTATCGGCGCGGGTTTTCGGCGCGCCGGGCCAGTCGGTCTTGAAGAGCGGGCTGGCAATGTCTGTGACCTGGAGGTTGTATTTGGCGAGGATCTTTTCCGACTCGGCGAGTTGTGCGGAGTCGAGGTCGATGAGGTTCTTGCCCCACATGCCGCGCAGCTCGATCCAGCTCAAGCCGAAGTCGCGGGCGACGACGGAGCAGGCGTGATCGAAGTCCTGGGAGATTTCATCGTTGATGACGGCAACTTTAAAAGGCGACTGGAGCGGCAGCGCGCGGCTGAGGATGGGATGAATGGCGAAGGAAGTGGCAGCCAGACCTGCTGCCTGAAGAAAGCTGCGCCTTGAAGTGTGATTCATGGGACCCCTTGTCATGACTGGAAGGCCCGGATCGACTCAAC
>JAJYBT010000075.1 GCA_021778875.1 Acidobacteriota bacterium
ACCGCAGGCGCACGCAGTTCGACGCCAACTGGGGCCTCTGGTTCTGGGACAACGCCATGCAGTCCGGCGCGGACAACAACGCCGCGCTCACCAATGACCCCAAAGACCCCAGCGCCATCCTCGCCGTCGATGCCTCCATCTGGGCCATGCGCGAATACCTCGCCATGGCCGTCATCGCCGATCATCTCAACGATCCAAAAGCCGCGCGCAGCTATCGCCAGCAGGCCGCGGCCACCCGCAGCGCCATCCTCGCCAGGCTCTGGTCGTCCACGGACGCCATGTTTTTCAATCGCCGCCGCGCCAATGGCGCATGGGTGCGCGTCATCAGCTGGTCCAGCTTTCTGCCGCTTGTCGACGGCCTGTTGCCGCCCGCCGATGCGCGCCGCATGATTCGCTGCCACCTGCTCAATCCCGACGAGATGCAGTCGCACTACGGCTTCCGCAGCCTGGCCAAAAGCGAACCCGCCTATAACAACCAGGCAACCATCAACCCCTACTCCAACTGGCGTGGGCCGATATGGATCAATGCCAATTTTCTCGATTGGTTTGCGCTGCGCCGCTATGGCTTTCACGCGGAGTCACGCTGGCTGGCCGTCACGCTGTCTGCCATGCTCCGCCGCGACATCGCCCGCTGGGGCTCCATGCACGAGGACTACAACGCTGAAACCGGCGACGGCCTCGCGCCGACTCCCGAGCAATCCCCCGGCGGCAAGTTTGCCGGCTTTGTTGGATGGAACCTGCTCGCACAGGACATGCTGCAGTGCGAAACCGGGCATGGGCATTGCGTGGCGCTGGAGATCAACGATGCAAAGTAAAACGGCGAGAGGCGCCGCGCGAACCCCGCCTCTGAGTTCAGCCGCAGGTTACCGGCTGTTTACAATCTGCGCGGCCCGGTGATACGAACCGAGATTGAAGGTCTGCGTGTAGCCCATGGACACAAGCTTCCTTTTCGCAATGCCGCTGCGCGAGCCGCTCTGGCAGTGCAGCAGCAGAACGCGATTCTTGTCAGCCACCTTGCGCGCCACCAGCGCCTCTATCTCACTTAAAGGCATATTGACCGCTTTCGGCAGGTGGCCGGCGGTGTACTCTGCTGCGGTGCGCACATCAATCACCATCGCCCCATGTTTCAGGTGCTCCGCCGCTGCTTTGTGTGAAATCTGGCCGGCGCGCTTCAGCAGATAGAACACCACCAGAACAGCAACAACAATCAGAACAGACGTCCAATTCATATGTTTCAGGTTACCTCGTCCGCCGCCAATCCATTTGGATGCCCCGTCCTGCCCGCGTAGTTGTCTTTGCGGCAAGCTGGGGCTCTATGCCTTCGCCACCTCAACCAGCGCGGAGTAAAACGTAGCCCCAGCGCCCAGATCGGTCAGCCGCTCACTCGTCAGCACATTCTGGTTCACGCCATCCGGGTGCATCTTGGCCCAGTCCAGGTGGCCCGCCACAACGCCCGGCGGAACGCTGCCATTGATAAGCGCTGTCAGTTTGAGTTCGCCGCGGTCATTCCACACGCGCACCGCATCGCCGTCCGCTATGCCGCGCGCCTCAGCGTCTGTGGGATGCATCTCCAGCCGCTGGCTCGTCCTCGACTCCATCCGGCGGTGCCCGTCCAGATTGGCGAAGGTCGAGTTCATATAATTGTCCGCCTTGCGCCCCAGAAACTCCAGCGAATAGCGCTTCGCGCCCTCGCCCCAGCGCGATTCTGCCGGCGGCGTAAAGGCCGGCAACCCGTCCAGCCCCTGCGCGGCCAGCGTCTCGGAATAGAACTCCATCTTGCCCGAGGGTGTGGACAACGGCCCTTCCTTGTAAGGCATAAACGGCTGTGTCTCGGGGGCGCGATGAAAGCTGAGCGGGATGTGCCCCTGCTCCTGCAGGTCCTCAAACGTGATGTGCTGCATGCCTGCGTTGGTCGAGTGGCCGTCCAGGCCGATCCCAAGCGCCTGCCGGATCATCTGCTCCGGCGAATCGCGAAAGCAGTCGTTCGTGAAGCCCATCCACTGCGCCAACTGGCTGAAGAGCCACACGTTGGGACGCGCCTCGCCCTGCGGCTCGATTGCCTGGTTGGACATCTGCACAAAGTAGTGCCCATAGGCACCCTGAATATCCGTGTGCTCCAGAAACGTCGTCGCCGGCAGAACGTAATCCGCGTAATCCGTTGTATCCGTGAAGAACTGCTCATGGACCACAGTGAAGAGATCGGGGCGCATCAGCCCGCGGCGCACGGCATTGTGGTTCGGGGCCACCGCGCCGGGGTTCGAGTTGTATACAAAGAGAGCCTGGACCGGCGGGCCATCCTCGGGATTGCCGCCGAGCTCAGTGAGCGCCCAGCCGAGCGTAGACATATTGACAACGCGCGCCTGCCGCCCGAGCGGTGAATCCAGCGCCAGATCGGGCCGCTCCACTTCAACCTTGTTCCATTTGAACGCGCCGGAGGTGGAAAGCTGCCCGCCGCCGCCGCGATGCTTCCATGCGCCCGTGAGCGCCGGCAGCATGGCGATCGCCCTCACCGCAGAGCCACCGTTCTCGCTCCGCTGCACGCCATAGTTCATGCGCAGCGCCGTGGGCTGCGTGGTGGCGTACTCGCGCGCCAGTTGCTCAATCTCCGCCGCCGTCATGCCGGTCCAGGCTGCCACGCGCTCGGGCGTGTACTCGCGCGCGCGCTCCTGCAGCCGCTCAATGCCGTGGGTCATTTCGGCGATATAGGCGCGATCTTCCAGCCCTTCGCGCAGAATGACGTGCATCAGGCCCAGCGCCAGCGCCACGTCCGTGCCGGGACGGATGGGGATGTGCCAATCCGCCAGCGCGGCGGTGCGCGTGCGATAGGGATCGATGACGATGAGCCGCGCGCCGTTGCGCCGCGCCTGCTCCACCATGGGCCACAGGTGGATGTTGTTGCCGTGGATGTTGCCGCCCCAGGCAAGGATCAGCTTCGCCAGCTTGAAGTCTTCGGTTGGAGTGCCCAGCTTTTTGCCGTAGACCAGGTCCCACGCCACACCGCCAGCCACCGAGCAGATGGTGCGGTCCAACTGGCTGCCGCCAAGGCGGTGAAAGAAGCGCCGGTCCATGGAGCCGTAGCCGAGCAAGCCCATGGTACCCGCGTAGCTGTAAGGCAGAATCGACTCCGGCCCGTAGTTGTCGCTTATTTGCTGGAGCCGCGCGGCAATCCCGCTGAGCGCCTCGTCCCAACTGATGCGCTCAAAAGCCTCGTGCTCCTGGCCGCGCCGGAGCGGCCCCCTGGCCACGCCCAGCTTGCGCTTCATCGGATAAAGAATGCGGTCGGGCGCGTAGACGCGGTCAAGATATTTGGCCACCTTGCCGCAGAGAAAGCCCTGGGTCACGGGCTGCGACGGGTCGCCCTCGACTTTCACCGCGCGGCCTTCCTCGTTCACCGTCACCAGCACGGCGCACGAGTCCGGGCAGTCGTGCGAGCAGACCGTATGCACAATGCGAAAGGGCGAAGCAGCCGCCATGCGTCCATTGTAAGCTGAACCCACCTGATATTCCCGGAGAAACTCCGATGAGAAAAATTCTGCTGGTTTTCGTTTTGATATGCGCCGGCCCGGCCATGCACGCCCAAACCGCGACAGGCGATGAGGCCGCCATCCGCGCCGTTATCGCCGCGCAGGTGGCCGCCTGGAACCGCGGCGACATTCCAGGTTTCATGAAGTCGTATGAGAACTCGCCGGAGACCACCTTCATTGGAACGACCGTGCGCAAGGGTTACGGTCCTATTCTTGAGCGCTACAAGGCGAGTTACGCGAACCGCGAGCAGATGGGCACGCTCACCTTCAACGACCTCGCGGTCCGCCTGCTCCCCGGCGCGTGCGGCAAAGTTGAGTTCGCCGTGGTCACGGGCCGCTTCCACCTGGCCCGCAGCACGCGCGGCGAAGCGGCAAAAGACGATGGCATCTTCTCGCTTGTATGGCGCAAAGGCACCCACGGCTGGAAGATTCTGCTCGACCACACGAGTTGAGGGCCCTGTACACTGGACGCGTCCTGCGCTGCTTCCCCTGGCGAAACCCAGCGGGAAGCATGATCTTCCATGCGACAATTCACCGCAGAGACGCACAAGGCTGCAAGGAGTAGCAAAGTTGACCTCAGGGTCCAAGCGGATTATTTTTCTGATTCGCCATATCGGCGACTATCACGCGCCGCGCCTGATGCGATTGCAGCGGGATGCACTTGAGGCAGGCCATGAGTTCCTGGTGATTGAAGCAGCGGACCAGTCTTCGCTCTATGCCCATCGCCAGGCCCGCGCGGCGCTGCTGAAGCAAGGGATTCATCATGTATCCCTGCACGGAGCCGGAAGTCTGAATATCCTGAGAAAGCTGACGCCTGAAATTTCGCAATACAAGCCTGACGTGATTTTCACCATTGGCTATTCCGATGCCGTGGCGCTCTGCGGTCTGGCGATGGGCAAGGCTCTGGGCGCGCGGGTCTGCTTCCTCGCCGACAGCAAGGCCGATGACCAGCCCCGCCGTGCGCTGCGCGAAGCCATCAAAGCGCGCATCCTGCGCAGATACGACGGCGCGCTGGTGGCCGGCGAGCGCCACAAGTCCTATTTCGCCGGGCTGGGCGTCAGGCCCGAGTCCATCGAGACAGGCTATGACGTCATCGACAACAACTACTTCGCTGAGCGCGCGGCGCGGTTTCGCGGCAAGGCGAGCCTGGTGCGTTCCCTTGGCATTGTGCCTTCCCGATATGTGCTCTTGGTAAGCCGGCTGATCCCACGCAAGCGCGTGGATCGCGCGCTCCAAATCTATGCGGCATCGCGCCTGGCGGCAAGCCAGGTGAAGTTGCTGATCATCGGGCAAGGCCCGGAGCAGAGTCGCCTGCGGGAGCAGGTTCAGGCATCCGGCTTGCTGGAACACGTGCTCTTCAGGAGCGAGGTAAAGAGCACCATGATGCCGCTCTTCCATGCCTTTGCCGAGGCCCTTCTGCTAACGTCGGAATACGACCAGTGGGGACTCTCAGTGAATGAGGCGATGGCCTGCGGCACACCCGCGCTTGTCACAAGCCGCTGCGGATGCGCGGGCGAGATCGTGCTGCACAAATCAAATGGCTTTGTGTGGGACGGAGTTTCGACGCAGACCGGCGCGGCCCTGCTGGATCGCCTGGTGCTCGAGCCGGAGACACGACAGCGTTTCAGTACCGCCGCGATCCGGACAATGAAGGAGTGGGGCCTTGCGCGCTTCGCCACGGCGGCAATGAAGCTTGTGGACGCTGGTGATGCGAACCCCGCGCAGCGATAAGGCCAGCGGGCGAACCCGAGCCTGGAGATGCATGACCAAGGAATCGACAAGGGAGACGCAGTCCAGCCCGCGCAGGACTGTGATCTTCAACGTCTTCGGGCACTCCAACGCGGGCGACGCGGTTCTCCTGGAGGCTCTCGTCGGCATGCTCCGCGATCTTCATCCGGAAAATGAACTCTCCGGGATTGCCTTCGATGCCGCTTCAGAAGAGCGCTGGATGCCGGCCCTGCCGTGGGCCGAGCGCATCGGCAACGCGACAAGCCGCAGCATCGCCGGGCGTGCGCGACAGATTGCCGGACTAGGCATAGCCGCGCTGATTGCGGCGAGTCGCGCCTTTCTGCCGCTGCGCCACTTGCTGCCGCGCCGTCAGCGGCTCGCGGTGGAATCCCTCATCGGCTCTGACCTCGCCATCTCCTGTCCCGGCGGCTATCTCGAAGACTCCAACGCTGCCTACATCGTCAACCTGCTCTCCATCCTGCTGGCGGCGCGCTTGTCAAAGCAGGTCGTTCTGGCCCCGCAAAGCGTAGGGCCGGTGCGCAGCGGCCTGGGGCGTTGGCTCATGCGCCGCGCCATGCGCGCCGCCGATCGCATCTTTGTCCGCGAACATGAATCGCTCATCTTTATCGGGGCGCTGTTCCCACTGGCCGAGCGCGAGGCAGTCCTCGCCAAGGTGCAGACTGCCGGCGATCTCGCGTTCTGGTTTCACCGGCAGCCCGCGGCCTCACTGGAAGCGGAATGCACGCAGCTCGGCATCGACCCCACGCGCAAGCTGCTCGGACTCACGGTCGTGGACTGGAGCTTTCCCCATGCCGCCGACCCGCAGGCCGCCCGCACCAACTACATTGAAAGCCTGTCAGCCTTGATTCGCCACGTGGAAGCGAGGCAGTCGCATCAGATTGTGATTTTCAACCAGGTGGCGCATGATCTCGAGCTCGCGCGCGAAATTGGAAGACGTCATCCAGCCGTCATCGTGGACGCGCAGGAGCGCGAGGCGGGCATCCTCGCCAGGCTCATCGGCCGGTGCGATCTATTCATGGGCACGCGCTTTCACTCCTGCATCTTTGCGCTCGCCGAAAATGTAGCGACCGTGGCCATAGCCTATCTTCCTAAAACCAGCGGCATCATGCACGATCTGGAGCTGGATGACCTCGTCGTAGACATCGATTCGATTTCAGGCGAGCAGTTAATCCGCCTGTTCGAGCGCGTTGCCGGCGAGCGCGCCAGCGTGCAAGCCAGAATCGACGCCCATCTCGGCATGTATCGCCAGCGTCATGACGGATTCCTGCGCTATCTTGCACATCGCGCATGAAAGCACATTGGCAAACACCGGCATTCAGCGGGCGCAGCTGCGCAGCGTCCTGTACACTGGTCCCGTCATGAGTTGCCTCTTCTGCAAAATCATTGAAGGAAGCATCCCCTCGACCGCTATCTACCAGGACGAGCAGTGCTATGCCTTTGCGGACATCCACCCGCAGGCCCCTGTGCATGTGCTTGTGGCGCCGCGCCAGCACCTGGCGGCAATGGATGAAGCCAGCAGGGAACAGAGCGTGCTGGTCGGCCACCTGCTCTGGGCCGCGGCGGAAATTGCCCGCGCCAAAGGGCTGGCCAAGGGCTATCGGCTGGTCATCAATACTGGCGCGGACGGCGGCCAGACCGTCGATCATATCCACGTCCACCTGCTCGGCGGCCGCCCGCTCCACTGGCCTCCGGGATAACTTCAGCGCACACGCAAAGAGCGCCTCCCATGGGGAAGCGCCCGTTTTGCTTTTTTCCAGCCCGCCGTTACACCGGCTGCGGCATGTAATCTTCCTCTTCTTCCAGACCATAGCGGCGCAGCAGGTTGGGCAGCGTCTGGGAGAAGGCCGAGCGCGGCATCACCGTGTCGCAGCCCGCCTCAATGGCCTTCAGCTTCAGATCCCCCTGCAGGTGGTTGAGGAAGCCGACAATCGACGTCGCCTTCTTCAGCTTTGTCTTCAGCTTGGGAATCAGCGTCATCGGCTTGGCGTTCACGTTGTTCAGGTCAAAGACCACCAGCGCCGGACGCTCGGCTTCGGGAGTATCCGTCAGCCGCGCCACGGCCTCCTTGTCGCCCTTCACAAACTCCACCTTCACGCCAAGCTTGCGCGCCGTCTCCTGAATCTTGGCCTGGAAAAACAGGTCCTCGATAAAGCAGAAGATGCGCGTGGGCGCGTCTTCACGCACGGGAGCGGCCGTGGCGACCTGGGAAACGTCAGGGTAATAGCTGCCGTGGCCGTTGCCCGAGGTGGGAATCGTCGAGGCTGGGCCATCGGACACGTTGCCATTCACGGCGCGGTAGCTGTGGTCCATCGGACCCACAAACATCCTGGGGCCTTTGGAACCGCGCTGCTTGTCCTTGCGCTTGCCCTGCGACGGAGACGAAACGCTGTTGCCCGGCTGCGCGCCCGGCGACGAACCCTTCTGGAAGAACTTCTTCTTCTTCCGCCCCTGATTCTGCTGGCTTTGGCCCTGCTGGGCTGGGCGGGGCGGATTGACCTGCTGCGCCTGCGGCTGAGGCGAAGACTGCTGCGCCTGGCCCTGCTGCTGCGGCTGGGCCGCGCCCGGTTGGCTGGATTTATTCTTGCGGCGGCGCCGGCGGCGCCGATGCCCCTGCGACTGCCCCTGGCCGTTGGCCTGGGCTGGCCCCAGTTCAGACTGGGGCTGCGTCGGTTCTGTCGTCATGCGTGCACTTCCTGGCACTTTTCTCTGTGGTGCATTGCCCTGCTGGATTCAGCCAT
>JAJYBT010000076.1 GCA_021778875.1 Acidobacteriota bacterium
GCGAAGGAGACCAATTCGCCGGTCATCATCCAGGCCAGCCGCGGCGCGCGCCAGTTTGCGCAGGACCGCTACCTCTATCACCTGATTCTGGCGGCGAGCGAGCTTTACCCTGAGATTCCGATTGCGATGCACCAGGACCACGGGAACAGCTTTGAGACCTGCAAGAGCGCCATTGAGCTTGGCTTTACCTCTGTGATGATGGACGGCTCGCTGAAGGAAGACGGCAAGACGCCCACGACTTTTGAAGAGAACGTGGAAGTGACCCGCAAGGTGGTTGATTTTGCGCATGAGCGCGGCATCACTGTTGAGGGCGAGATTGGCGTGCTGGGCGGCGTGGAAGACGGCCACGGCGCGGGCGGCACGGGCCTGGAGCACATCACGGACCCCGACCAGGCAGTGGAGTTTGCGGAGCGTACGGTTGTGGACGCGCTGGCCATCGCGATCGGCACCAGCCACGGCGCTTACAAGTTCACCAAGAAGCCGGATGGCTCCGTGCTGAAGATGGATGTGCTGATCGCCATCCACAAGCGGCTGCCGAACACGCACCTGGTGATGCACGGCAGCTCGTCTGTGCCGAAGGATCTGCAGGACGTGGTGAACCAGTACGGCGGCAAGCTGAAGGAGACGTGGGGCGTGCCGGTCGAGGAGATTCAACTGGGCATTCGCAACGGCGTGCGCAAGGTCAATGTGGACACGGACAACCGTCTGGCGATCACGGGCGCCATCCGCAAGGTTCTGTGGGAGAGCCCGGAGAAGTTCGATCCACGCGACTACATGAAGCCGGCGCGCGATGCGATGAAGAAGGTTGTGGCGACGCGCATGACGCAGTTCGGCCAGGCCGGACACGCGGGCGACTACAAGCCGGTTTCCATTGCCGATATCGCCAAGGGCTACAAGGACGGCTCGCTGAGCACGCGCCCGCTGGTGGCGAAGTAAAGCAAGACAAGTTGTAAAGCATAGAGGCCACTCCACTTGCGTGGGGTGGCCTTTTTATTTTGCCGGTCTGCTTCACAGCGCGCCGAAATCATCTGACTCTAGCCTCCAGGCCTCTCTAGCCTCTAGCTTCCAGCCGGGGGGGGAGGGGGGGGTACCTTGGTGCGGACCGGGGGGATGTCCGACAGATTTCTACTGACCCAATTCCATTGTGCCGGATTGCGGGGAAATTATCTGCAAAATCGGCGGAGGGAATTTGGGGTGGGCGGAGTGAGGTGTGCCCATCCTTCTGCCTGCATCCGCAGAAGGATGGGCACTTATCGTTTGAACGCTTCAGGAGAGCGGGGGACCGAGGAGCTCCATTCCGTAGCTCTGCATCAACTGCTCCACGCGCGCGTAATCGGGCTGGCTCAGGCCTTTGTTGAGTTCGGTGACGTCGTCGAAGAAGCGATCGAGGCCGGCGGGCGTGACCATGACGAGAATGTGGGCGGCCTGGTCGTGGAAATTCTGGAAGGCGTGCACGGTGCCGTGCGGAGCGAAAGCGGAAACGCCCGCTGCGCCGGTGAAGCGCTGCCCGTCGACCTCCCATGTGAGCTCGCCGTCGAGGATGTAGAACCACTCGTCTTCGCGGGAGTGGCGATGGAGCGGAGGGCCGGAGAGTTTTGGCACCGTCAGGTGCATCACGGCTACGGCGTCTGCGGTGTCTGCCCCGGAGAGTTTGATGAGGCCCGGCTCGCCCAGAACATCGATGGGTGCGTGCGAGCGGTATTCCTGCGGACCCAGCACGAGCGTTTTGAGTCTTTCTTCTGTCTTCGTCATTTGGTTCGATCTCCTCTTGCTTTTGATCGTTGGTGGGGAACGCGAACATTCCGTTGTTCGCGGCGGAGTGTTGTGAGCAGCGACTGAGCGGCCCAACTGGCCGCGGAGATTGCTTCTGGACCCGACAGTCCACCGCGATCGTGGAGCATTTGCCAGAACGGGGCGGAATGGATGCTCTGAAAGACTGCTCGCACTTGCCGTCGGTAAGCAGGGCTCAAGCCCTGCGTCAGTCTTTTCAGGCTCTGGTCGAAACTCCTGCGGCCTTCGTCGGCTCCGCGGGCGCGGACGCGTGCGCCGGCGGGTGACTCCATCACCGCGCGAATCAGTTTCTCGTTCTCATCAAAGGCGCGGAACATCACGCCGATGCTGGGAACGATCCCGGCCTCTTCGGTGGGAAACACGGTTCCGGAGCGCTTGCGGACCTGCAACCAAAGGGCTTCATACAGGTCACCCTGCGCGGGGAAATAGCGGTAGACGGTGCGCGCTCCGATGCCCGCGGCTTTTGCGACGGCTTCATGGGAGAAGGGCTGGCCGGGATGCTCCACGAGCAGCGCGAGGGCCGCGGCGAGGATGTGGTCGCGTGTGGCGATGGCCTGTTTTTCGCGCAGCGTTGTTTTGCCTGTCTTCATGACAGTACACTGCCATATATGACAGTGTACTGTCGATAAGAAAAATACGATACCGTTCGAGGTCTGGAAGGTGAGGTCTGGGTCCGGCGTGTTGGTTCGTGCTCCCACCCTGTTGTTCGCTGGCGCGAACGACAAGGGTGGGGCAACCTGGGGTAGTGAAGGTTCGTGACTCAGGGCAGGCTAGGGGCACACGCGCTCTTCTCGCGGCCGGCTCCGGCCTTATTGCTTCAAGCGAACAGAATGCACATGGGCGTTGCCGCGGCGTAGCTCTTTCCCTCATCGGCCAGCTCGCCGGTTTCGGGATTGCGCGCAAAGACGCTCAGCAGATTCGAGTCCTGGTTGGCTACCAGCATCCAGCGCTCGGTCGGGTCCAGCGTGAAATTGCGCGGAATCTTGCCGCCGCAGTTGGAGCGCTTCATTGGCGTCAGCGCGCCGGATTTCGGGTCCGCCTTGAAGCTGTAGAGGAAATCGTTGTCGCGATTGGCGAAGTAGACGAACCGCCCATCGCGCGTAATCACCGTGTCGCAGCCGCGGTGGGGACCGTGATACCCATCAGGCAGCAGGTCGAAGCGCGCCTCAAGGGAAAAGTTTCCGTTGGCCTTGTTCCATTCCAGCACCTCAACCGCCGAGGCCAGCTCATACATGCAGTAGGCGGTGTGGCCGTTGGGGTGAAAGTGCAGCGTGCGCGGGCCGGAGCCGGGCTTGCCGTGATACGCGCCCGCAGGCGTAAGGCGGGCGGTTGCCGCGTCGAGGCCGTAGATGTGGATCATGTCGCCGCCGAGGTCGTTGACGTAGGCGAATCGGTTGTCGGGCGAGAAGGAGCAGAAGTGGGCGTGCGCGCTCTCCTGACGGTCCTTGTTGGGGCCATGCACGGTGTAGTGCTCGGTCCACGCGGCGGGGCTGAGCTTGCCATCGGTGACAAGAAAACTGGCAGCGCTGCCGCCGCCGTAGTCGGCTGAGAGCAGCACGCGGCCGGTGTGGTCGAGCGCCACGTGGCAGGTTCCCTTGCTGGCCGAGTTCTGCGCGGAGAGCGGGTGCAGCGCGCCGCCTTGTGCGCTGAAGCTTGCCACCTCGCCTGTGGGCTTGCCGTTGAAGCTGTCCAGCTCGCAGGCGGCGTAAAGATATTCGTGGCCGGGCGAGAAGGTGATCCAGTCGACGGTGCTGACGTGGGCGGCGACGCCGGCGGGCGTGAGTTCGCCTTTCGCGGAGTCCCAGTCATAGGCAAGAATTCCCGTGGGCGTGCCAGAGGCGACAAAGACGCGCTGGCGGCCCGGCGCTGCAAAGCTGGGCGAAGCGGCGGCGGCGAGAGCGGCGGCGGAGGCTGTCATAAGAAAGTCGCGGCGAGAGAGTTTATCCATGGCATCAGCGATTGTCGCCGATGGAGCCGGGCATGCGCCAGCCGTGCAGCGGCGGACTGCTTCATGCTTCAATTTCCCGCACTTCCAGCCGCTCTTCCGGCTTCAGGTAGCCTTTGCGGCGAAACCAGTCTTCCATCGCCGGCTGAAGGCGCGCGAGCGGCACGCGCAGCCCGGCTTCCATCAGACCGTCAGCCGCGGGCAGCGTGTCGTCAAAGATGGGCTCGTTGGTGAAGTTGCGCATGGCGAAGTTGTCAATCCAATGCAGGGGGCAAGCATGGCGGACACTGGCCGAATCGATGCGCTCGATGGAGAGTCTGCGTGCGAACATGCATTCACTTTACCGCGGCGTTGCCGGACTCCTGCGTCTCCACCGTAAAGCGCTTGTAGTCGTAATCGCGCTCGGTAAAGTGCTGGCGCACGTTCTTGAGCAGCAGAAAGCGGGCCTGCACTGTGCCTTCGCCGCCGGTGGGAAGCCAAAGGCCGTCCTTTACCGGCGCCTGGTCGAAGTGGAAGCTGGAACCCTTGTCGATTTTGGCGAACAGGCCGCCGGCAATGCGAAAGTCGTCGATGAAGCTGACCTCAAGGTGCGCCACCTGGCGGTCAGCCTCGTCGATCCAGACCACGCCCTCCAGCTTCTTTGAGGCATCTTCGGCCAGCCCGTGGGTCCTGGCGTCTTTGCGGCCCGCAAAATCAAAGACGATGGCCGGCCGTCCCCGGAACGTCTCGCGGCGCGGGTTGCGCACGTCCATGATTTCCAGCAAACGGCTGACGCCTACTCCGGAGTTCTCAAGGGGCTGGCCGGGGGGAGTCTTCTCCGCTTTCTCCACCAACTTTGTCACGCGCCCGGCCTCCTTTTGCTGGGCCCCGGCGTCCAGGGGCTGGCCATTCTTCTTCACGGTGCGCTGGATGAAATGGCCGTTCACGAAGAAGTCCTCGTACTCCGTGGTCTCGGTCTTCTTCACCTGTCCGCCGGCGTCGATGTCCTGGGTGGTTTCAAGGGAGCTGAAAGTGTAGGATTCGCGTACCTTGTCGAGCTGGCGCTGGTGCTGCTGCACCTCGCGCATCAGCTGGCGAATGTCGAGCGGTGGTGCGGCGGCGGGCGGTTGAGCCGGCAGCACGGGCGCAATGAAGGCAAGGAGCCAGACGGCGCTGCGAATCTGCATGAATGCATTCCCCTATCGACGACTCCGCAGCCGGCGGCGAACCTGCCTGTTGGACCCGGTGCATTCCTAAAAGTCATGGGCTGATCGGAAATAGTAACTTCGGTCCCCCGGACGAGTCATGCTATACACAGGACTTTATGGCATGATGCATATACCCGGCACTACCGCTCAGGACCTGTGACAGGAGACTCGCTGCATGTTTCGAATGGTGATTCACTGGCTGCTCAGCGCGATTGCGCTCATGCTTGTGTCCAAGCTTGTCCAGGGATTCTATGTGGAGGGCCTTCTGGCGGCGTTGATTGCAGCCGTGGTGATTGGCTTTTTGAACGCGACGCTCGGATTTCTGCTCAAGCTGATTACCTTCCCGCTCGCCATCCTCACGTTTGGCTTGTTTCTGCTGGTGATCAACGCTGGGATGATTCTGCTGGCGTCGCGATTTGTGGACGGTTTCTACGTGTCCGGATGGGAGCCCGCGCTCTGGGGGGCAGCAGTGCTTTCAGCGATTGGCCTGCTCATCCGCTTCTTCATGAAGGATGAGTAAGCCGCCAGACGCCTGCTACCGCGAGGATTCCTTCGCCGTCTTCTTTGCACTCCCAACCTTGCCGGCATCCGCGGGCTTCTTTCTGGCCTGCACGGCAGCTTTCGCAGCGCCCTGCGTTGCTGGCGCGGCGGATGGCGGATGCATCAGCGCGGGATGTTTGAGCACGGGGCCATTCAGCGTCTGCGGTGTGCGTATGGCCTCTGCGCTTGAAAATCCGCCAGGCGCGGTTATGTGCGGCACGGTGACCGCCTGGGGTGTCTGCGCCGGTTGAACATGGGAGTACACGCTCCATCCGCCACCCGCCACCGCAATCACAATTGCGGCCGCGGCGGCTCCCCTTGCCAGCGAGGTGTGGAGCCATCCCTGGCTCTGCGCGGGCGCGCCCGGCCAATGCAGCACACGGCCCGCACGGGGAGCTGCGCGAAGCGCCGCCTTCACGCGGTCGTTGACACGGTCTTCGAGCCCCACGGGGGCGGGTAGCCCGGCGAGCAGGCGCAGGGTGGCTTCGGCCTCTTCCGCGCCGCCGTGGGCATGGGGAGCACTTGTGTTGGGGGATTTCATCTCAGACTCCTCGGATGATCGAGCAGGTCGGCCATCAGGTTGCGCGCGCGGAAAAGCCGGGAGCGGACGGTGGACTCGGTCACGCCCAGGGCTGAAGCAATCTCCACGCTGGTAAGCTCCTCAAAAGCCGAAAGCATGAGCACTTCGCGCTCCTTGGCCGGGAGCTGGTCAACGCATGCAAGCACTTGAGCATGGTGCTGGGCGGCTGCCGCGCGTTGCTCCGCGGACAGTCCTGAGGCGGGCAGCACGCGGGCCAGTTCATCAATGTCGTCGGTTTCAGGGCGAGTCTTCGCGCGGCGCTTGCGGTCCAGCACGATGTTCCAGACGATGCGAATCAGCCAGACGCGGTGATCGCGCACTTCGCCGAGCGTCTGGCGGTGGCGCAGGACGCGCAGAAAGGCCTCCTGCACGGCGTCTTCGGCGTCTGCGGAATTGCGCAGGACAGAAAATGCAACGCGGTAGAGGGTAGAGGCGTACTGATCCACCAGGGCCGCCAGCGCTTTCTCTTGAGCGAACTGGCGCAGGTCGTCATGCACGGCGCTTGGGGCGGTCTCCATCCAACCTGCGAGTATGACATGGCTTGCGCTCATACCCGGACCAGACGCAGCAGGGCGTGAAAATGCTCATCTCCCACGTCCTGCAGGAATCCGGTTCCAGGGCATTGGCGCTGCCCTACTGGCCCGCGGTGAGCTTTTGCGCGGCAATGGCGCCGGCCGCGCCGTCTTTGTCCGCGTCCTTGACCTTGGCCCAGAGGGCGCGCGCCTGGTCCTTCTTGCCGGTTGCGGCATACAGGTCGGCCAGATTCAGCTGCGCCACGCCCGCCGACACCGTCGCGGATGGCTTGGCGGCGAGGGCGTTGTAAAGGTCGATCGCCTGGGCGTCACGGCCCGTCTGGTGATAGAGGCCGGCCAGGGCGAGCTTGGCCAGGTTTGCGAGATTGTGGTTCCACGAGTCGGCGGCGATCTTCAGTTCGGTCTCGGCCTGCTGGTTCTGGCCCATATCCTCGAAGGTAACCCCCGCGAAATAATGGGCTTTGGCGCCCGCGGAGAGCCATCCGTACTGACTGGCGACTGCCACGAACTGCTGATTGGCCGCTTTTGCGCGTTCGCTCGCGGTGGCATAGATTCCGGTCTGCGCGGGAGCGCCTGGCTCAGCCAGCGGAGTGGAATAGGTGTCCAGAGCCGCACCCAGCGCGGAGTTGGCGGCTGACGACCGCACGCTCCAGAAAATCAATGAGCCAACGACCAGAACAAGTGCCACTGCGGCGCTGATTGCCCAGCGAACTACACCGCTGCGGTGGCCGCTGAGCCAGCTCACGCTTGTCTTTGTGGCCTGGGCAAATTTGTCGCCCTTCAGGGCGTGACGGGTTTGTGTGTCCACGGAGTGTTTTGTCCTTCGTCGATTGACTTGCAGGCGGGTCCGTACAGGAGGGAGCGCAACGACTGCAACCCTGTCAGTCTATCAGTGCGCCAAGAGCAGCGTCCACCGTGGAGGCCTGGCGGCCTTCCGCAGCATGGACCGTGGGCCGGCATCAGTGCCCGGGCCGGGATACATTCTCACGCAGCTCGCGGATCCGCTCCATGGCCCTGGCGAATGCCGGGTCGTCATCGAGCATCCGGCGGCCCCGGCTGATCAGTAACTCCACGTAATCAATTACCGGCATGTTGCGGGCTTCAGCCTCGCGACGCATCTCGTCCGTCACATCAACGGATACCTGCATGTTGCGTATGCTCCTTGCGCGTTTTATCGGCAAGGCCCTGCGGCTGGCGAGATTGCACCAAAACGCGCCACCCGAGCCGGTCCGGCCTCATCCGCCGCCGCAATTGCGACCCCGAGCGCTTGCCCTAGACGGGCCGGAACGATAGGCTTATTGCATGTACGAGGAATTCCACGTAACCGACCGCTGGAGCGGAGAAGACCTGCACTGCCGCTGGAAGGGCACCATGGTGGCCATCGCCACGCGCCATGC
>JAJYBT010000077.1 GCA_021778875.1 Acidobacteriota bacterium
ATTTCGTCCCTGTTGTCGCCACTGTTCGCCGCTTCGCGCGCACAGGTGACCTGGGTCTGAAAGACTGATCGTATTCCGAGGTTTCTGAACGCCCGCGATGCAGCCATAGCTGCCGCGGGCGTTCTGTTTCTGCCAGAGAGGAAAAAATGGACCACGCTGTTCCAGTAAAAGAGACCAAAGCCCAAAAGGCTGAACGATTGAAGCGCGAGAAAAATCCGTGGGAGGCGCTCGATGAAATTCGCGCCCTTGCCCGTTCCGGACGCTCCAGCGTATCGCCCGAGTGGGCCGCCACCTACTTCAAGTGGTGGGGAGTCTACACCCAGGGCGACGGAGTTGGCGCCACCGGCGGCAAGGGTGGCGAAGGCCTGGTTTCCGACTACTTCATGATGCGCATCGGCATTCCCAACGGCATCATTTCGTCCAGCCAGCTGCGCACCATCGGCGGTCTTGTCCGCAAACATGCGCGCAATCTGGCAGATATCACGGTTCGCCAGAACATCCAGTTGCATTGGCTCACCATCGATTCTCTGCCTGAGGTGATCGACACGCTCAGCGCCATCGGGCTCTCGCCCAAGGGCGCCTGCGGAGACGTGGTGCGCAACGTCACCGGTTGCCCTCTGGCCGGCGTTGCCGCCGATGAGCTGTTTGACGCTTCGCCGCTCGCGGTGGAGGTTTCGCGCCTGCTCTCGGCCAACCCCGAGTTCTACAACCTGCCGCGCAAGTTCAAGATCTCCATCTCAGGCTGCCCTTCCTGGTGCAATTACCCCGAGATCAATGACATCGCTCTCAGCCCCGTATCGAACAACGGCGAGCTTGGATACGCCCTGCGCGTCGGGGGCGGTCTCTCCAATGAGCCGCACCTGGCCGTGCCCCTGAACGCCTTCATCCGCCAGGATCAGGCTCTCCAGACCGTGCGCGCCGTGGCAGAGCTCTTCCGCGACCAGCAGGTCCTGCGCGAAAGCCGCGACCGCGCCCGCCTCAAGTATCTGTTCATGAAAGAGGGTTGGACACCCGACCGATTCCTCGATGAACTGCAGTCGCGCCTCGGCTTCGCCCTGCAACCCGGCGTGCCGGAAGAGTTGCCCAACGATCTCTATCGCGATCACGTCGGCATCCATCCGCAGCGCCAGCCCGGCCTCAGCTACGTGGGCGCCTCCGTGTTGCGCGGACGCATCACCGGCGAGCAGTTGGAAGCAGCCGCAGAGCTCGCCGAGCGCTTTGGCAGCGGCCAGTTGCGCGCGACCATCACGCAGAATCTCGTCTTCATCGACGTTCCCTACCGCAAGACCGTCGAGCTGGCCAAAGAGCTGGGGCAGATTGGCCTCTACGTCGAAGGCTCGCCCTTCTTCCGCGGCGCGATTGCCTGCACCGGCACCGAGTTCTGCAAACTGGCGATTACTGAGACCAAGGGCTTCACCAAGTGGCTCGTTGACGAGTTGGATGAGCGCCTGCCGCAGTTCGATCAGCAGCTTCGTCTTCATGTCACCGGATGCCCCAACGGCTGCGGCCAGCACTGGATCGCCGACATCGGCATGGAGGGCAAGAAGATCAAGCACGATGGCAAGCTCACCGATGCCTATTACTTCTCGCTCGGCGGTGCCCTCGGCCAGCATGCAGGCATCTCGCGCCCCGTCGGCTATCGCTGCCCCGCTCCGCTGGTGCCAGAGGCTATCGAGCGCCTTCTGCGCCAGTACATGGGCACGCGCACGCACAACGAGAACCTGCGCGCCTGGCTCCAGCGCCATAGCAACGACGAGCTTCGCGGCTTCCTCGCAGGAGAAGTGCTGGCAGCCGTTGAGCGCGACCTTCCCACCGGCCGTGTTCCCCACGGCGTAGCCGATTAAGGAGACCACCATGAGCCTGCTGCCAATCTTTCTCAAACTCGACGGTCGTCCCGGCCTGCTGGTGGGCGCGGGTGCGGTTGCCCTGGACAAGATTGGCAGCCTGCTCAAAACCGGCCTGCGCCTGCGCGTGGTAGCGCCTCAGGCGCGGCCTGAGGTTCAGCAGCTTGCCGCCGAGGGGAAACTCGAGTGGATTCAGCGCCCATTCGAGCCCGCTGACCTCGATGGCAACTTCGTCGTCATCGCGGCAACTGACTCAGCTGCCGTCAACACCGCCGTCTATCAAGGCGCACTCCAGCGCAACATCCTCTGCAACAGCGTTGACGACATTCCCAATTGCGACTTCTTCTTTGGCTCCGTGGTCACGCGCGGCGCTCTGCAGGTCGCCATCTCTACCGCCGGAGAAAGTCCCGCGCTGGCCCAGCGTCTGCGTCGTGAAATCGACGAGCAGTTGCCCGCGGATCTCGGCTCATGGCTGCAGAGTCTCGGCGGCCTCCGCCGCGAAGTCCTCGCCACACATCCTCGCGGCGAAGAGCGCAAAGCGTTGCTGCATCAGCTTGCGCAGCGCCCCGTGTGCGACTCCGCCACCTGCCCGTCGCGCCAGTTGGCGCACCAGGCACTCGCCTCGCTATCTCCGGATGCGCGCGGCAAGGTCTACCTCGTAGGCGCAGGTCCCGGAGACCCCGACCTGCTCACCGTGCGCGCCATGCGTGTCCTTCAGTCCGCAGACGTTGTGCTGCACGACGATCTTGTTCCGCCCGCAATCCTCGCGCTCGCCCCGCCATCGGCGCACGTCGTCAACGTGGGCAAGCGCTGCGGCGTAAAGAACATCACGCAGGAAGAGATTCACGCGCTCATGGTGGACCACGCCCGCAACAATCGCGGCGTCGTGCGCCTCAAGAGCGGTGACCCGCTCATCTTTGGCCGCGCCTCAGAAGAGATTGCGGCTCTAGCCGAGGCTGGCATTCCATACGAAGTGGTTCCCGGCATCACGGCCGCATTTGCCGCTGCAGCGGCGGTGGGCTGCTCGCTCACCAGTCGCAATGCGGCATCCAACGTCATCTTCTCCACCGGCCACCACGCCCAGTCGCACAACTATGCCTTGCTTCCCCACACGGAAGACGCCACCCGCGTTGTCTACATGCCCGGTCGCGACCTGAACATGCTCGCCCTGCAGTGGATGCAGGAGGGCCTCCCGGCCGATCTTCCCTGCGCCATCGTCTCGCGTGCCGCCCAGCCTGACCAGCAAATCCAGCACACCACGCTCGGCAGCCTGGGAGAAGCCGCTCCGGCCCTCGCGCCCAGCCTGCTGCTCGCCGGCTGGGCTGTCCGGCAATCTCCTGCAGCAAGGCCGATGCAACTTGCATCTGCAGCAGTTTGACGCAAGCCTGTGCACACGTCCGCCGACGCGGTGTAAAATGGCGGCGATCAAATTCACATTTCCGGAGACCCCGTGATAAATCGAGTTATCGCGCGTACCTATCCGGTTCTGTGTGCCAGCCATCATCCAGCGCAGCCGCGCACCATCCTTGCTCTTTGCCTCGCGACAGCCTCCAGTCTCCTGCTCGCGGCCTGCGGCGGCGGCTCTGCTTCAAGCGCTCCCGCCACTTACGTACTCACGGTCAACTCGTCGAACCCTTCCAGCGGCGTTGCCATAACCGTCGCACCTGCGGATAACTCCGGTGCCGCCGGCGGTTCCACCCGCTTCACACGCACTTACAACGCAGGCACCACGGTCACGCTCACCGCGCCCGCCTCCTCCGGGAGCAACAAGTTCTCCTCCTGGTCCGGATGCTCCTCAACAAACAGCACCACCTGTTCCGTGACCATGAATTCCAGCGCCACCGTGTCGGCAAACTATAGTGCGCCCTCCGCCGTCACCTCGGTGACAGTTTCGCCCAATCCAGCAACAGCCATCATCGGTACCACGCTGCAGTTTTCCGCAACGGTCTCAGGCCCCAGCGTCACCAATAACTCCGTCACCTGGTCCGTCACGGCAGCGGGCAGCTCACTCAGCCCAGGAGACATTTCCTCCACCGGCATTTACACCACTCCCTATCCTGCGCCAACTGCTGTCACCGTCACAGCCACCAGCAATCAGGACAACTCCGTCTCCGGCAGCGTCACCGTTACGCTCACGGCACCCGCAGCCTCCACTGGCCCTTCGCTCACCGTCGACGCGGGCAACCAGACCCATGCCATCAATCCCCTCATCTACGGCATGAACTTCTTCCAACTAAACCAAAGTGCCGCTAAAGCCGCCAATATCTCCGTCGATCGCTGGGGCGGAAACGCAACCTCCCGCTACAACTACAAGCTCGACGTCACCAACTCCGCCAGTGACTGGTACTTCGAGAATCACGTTGTCGGTACCGGCCAGCAGGATACAAGCGGCTTCAACGCGCAGGTTCTCTCCGACCAGTCCATCGGCGCTAAAACCGTCGGCACCGTGCCCGTTCTCGGCTGGGTGGCAAAGGATGGCACATCCTGCAGCTTTCCCAAATCAACCTACCCCAACCAACTCGCCTTTGACCCCTACAGCGGAGCCTGCGGCGACGGGGAAAATCCTGACAAGACCCCCATCACCGGCAATGACCCCACCGTCACCAGCCAGACCGTCGATGCCTCATGGACCGGGCAGTGGGTCTCCTACCTCGTCAGCAAGTTCGGCAATGCGGCCAATGGCGGTGTCGCAATCTATGACCTCGACAACGAACCAAGCTGGTGGGACGCTGTCCACCGCGACGTCCATCCCGTTCCCTTCACCTATGACGAAGTCACCAACAACGGCATCGCAGCGGCTCAGGCCATCAAGGCATCCGATCCCACTGCGGAGGTCAGCGGTCCCGTTATGGACTACTGGTGGAACTACTTCTACTCCAAGAAAGACGTAGAATCCGGCTGGGGCTCCGGTCCCTGCTACCAGCCATGGGGCAATCCCCTCGATCGCTCCGCCCACGGCGGCATCCCGCTCCTTGAGTACTATCTGCAGCAGTTTGCCGCTACATCCGCAAAGAGCAACGTACGCCTCCTCGACTACCTCGACCTGCACACCTACTTCGCTCCGAACAATCTCGCCTTCTCCATCGCGGGCGACACCACCGTGCAGCAGACTCGACTGAATTCCACTCGCGTCTTCTGGGATCCCACGTATACCGATCCCAACTTCCCGCAGCCCAACTACGTCACAGACGCGAATTACACCACAAACTGTTCCCCGCCGGCGCAAGCCCCGCAAATCATCCCCATGATGCACCATTGGGTGAGCACGGATTACCCCGGCACCAAGCTCGCCATCACCGAATACAACTGGGGCGGACTTGAGTCCATCAACGGCGCACTTGCTCAGGCTGACATTCGCGGCATCTTCGGCCGCGAGGGGCTTGACCTTGGAACGCTGTGGGGCGCGCCCGATCCCACCACACAACTCCCCGGGCTCATCGCCTTCGAGGTCTATCGCAACTACGACGGCGCTAATTCGCTGTTTGGCGACATGGCCCTGGCATCGGCCAGCGCAGACCAGGGCAAGCTCTCCGTCTACGGCGCCCTGCGCACCAAGGACAATGCCGTCACCGTCGTCGTCATCAACAAAACCTACGGCGACCTCACATCCATGCTGTCGCTCGCCAACATGACCCCGAATGGTCCAGCCAAGATCTTCCTTTACAGCAATGCGAACCTTTCCGCCATTGCGCCGCAACCCGATTTGACCGTGAACCCGCCCTCAACAGGCAACAGCAACAGTACCGTCACCGCAACCTTCCCGGCACAATCCATCACCATACTCGTCGTTCCCAGGCAGTAACCGCGGATTGCTGTCCCGCCCGGCCGACAAGCCACCCTTTATACTGAAGTGTTTGCAGTACTCCGGCACTTGGGCCGAACCTACGGCCCATCCAGGACTAAAGGAGCAGCCCTTGGCTCAGGCAGAAATCGGCATCATCGGCGGCAGCGGACTCTACTCCATGCCCGGCTTCACCAACGTGCGCGAAGAGCGCGTCGAAACCCCTTTCGGCGATCCCTCGGACGCATTCGTACTCGGCGAGTTGGAAGGACGCAAAGTCGCTTTCCTGGCCCGCCACGGGCGCGGACATCGTACCCTGCCCTCTGAGCTCAACTTCCGCGCCAATATCTATGCCTTCAAAAAGCTCGGTGTCGAGCGCATCCTCTCCGTCTCGGCCGTCGGCTCGCTCAAGGAAGAGCACAAGCCCACGGACTTCGTCGTGCCCGACCAGTTCATCGATCGCACCTTCCATCGCGTCTCCACCTTCTTCGGTGAGGGTGTCGTTGGCCATGTCGCCTTCGGTGATCCCGTCTGCGCCACCGTGGCAAAGACCGCAGCCGCGGCCTGCGCAACCGCCGGCGTCGTCGGCAAGCTCGGCGGAACCTACGTCTGCATGGAAGGCCCGCAGTTCTCCACCAAGGCTGAGTCCAATCTCTACCGCAGCTGGGGCGCCGACGTCATCGGCATGACCAACCTGCAGGAGGCCAAGCTCGCCCGCGAAGCTGAAATCTGCTATGCCACCGTCGCCATGGTCACCGACTACGACTGCTGGCGCGAAGGCCACGACGCCGTCACCATCGAGGAGATCGTCGCCGTACTCCACAAAAACGCCGACAATGCCGCCAAGGTCGTTAAGGCTGCAGTAGCCGCCATGCCCACCGCACGAACCTGTGCCTGCGCCTCCGCCGCGCGCTACGCCGTGCTTACGCAGCCGGATGCCATTCCGGCAGCCGCCCGCGAAAAGCTCGGCCTCTTGTTCGGAAAATATCTCGGCTGGTAGCTCGACAGCGCTCCAATATTCTTTTTTTGATTCGACTCAGAAAGGCAGAAACATGGCGATTACCGTTGTAGGCAGCGTTGCCTTCGACTCCATTGAAACCCCCGCGGGCAAGCGCGATCGCTGCCTCGGCGGCGCCGCCACATACTTCTCCCTGGCAGCAAGCTACTTTACTGACGTGCGCGTCATCGCCGTTGTCGGCGAAGACTTCGGCCCCGCCGAGGAGGCCGTCTTCCGCAACCACAACATCGATACCCGCGGCATCGAGCGCGCCGCTGGAAAGAGCTTCTTCTGGCAAGGCTCCTACCTCGACAACCTGAACGAGGCAAAGACCCACGCCACGGAGCTGAACGTCTTCGGCGCCTTCCAGCCCAAAATCCCCGACGAGTATCGCGACTCCGAATTCCTCTTCCTCGCCAACATCGATC
Organism: Acidobacteriota bacterium; assembly: GCA_021778875.1. The sequence continues at coordinate 7,051 of JAJYBT010000077.1, forward strand.
CCGTCCTGCAGCGCCGCGTGCGCGAGGCCATGCCGCAGGTGAAGCTGGTGGCCGGCGACACGATGAACTACTGGATCAAGGATCATCGGCCGGCGCTGCTGGAGGTGTTGAAGGGCCTGGACGTACTGCTGATCAACGACACGGAGACGCGCATGCTGGCGGGCAACCAGAACCTGGTGCAGGCAGCGCGCGCCGTGCTTGGCATGGGGCCACGGATGCTGGTGGTGAAGCATGGTGAATACGGCGCGACGGCGTTCCACCGCGCTTCTTCTGACGGCGTCGGAGCAAAGCCGTTTCGCGCCCCAGCGTTGCCACTGGAGCAGGTGGTGGACCCGACGGGCGCGGGCGACAGCTTCGCCGGAGGCTTCTTCGGCTATCTGGCTTCGCAGCGCGAACTGACTCCGGCGGCTTTTCGCCGCGCCATGTTTTACGGCAGCGTGATGGGCTCGTTTACGGTGGAGCGGTTTGGCACGGAGCGTCTGCAGCACTTGACGCGGCAGGAGATCGACGAGAGGTTCAAGCTCTTTCGCGAGTTGACGCATCTTGACTGAACAACCGATTCGCCGTGTTGAGTGGCTGGCGGTGCTGGTCTCCTGCGCGGCGCTGTCTGCCGCGGCGATTGTTTGGAGCTGGCAGCACGGAGCGATGCTCAACTACGGCGATGCCGTAGCGCACTTGCACATTGCGCGCCGTGTGTTTGACTCGCACCGGCCGGGGCTGGCGCAGCTGGGCTCGGTATGGCTGCCGCTGCCGCATCTGCTGATGATTCCGTTTGTGGCCGTGTACAGTTGGTGGGCCAATGGCATCGCGGGGATGATTCCTTCAGCTCTGGCGTATATGGCAGGCTGCGCGGGTATCTATCGGCTGGCGCGCCGCTGGATGAAACCCACAGCTGCGGCTCTGACACTGGCGTTTTT
>JAJYBT010000078.1 GCA_021778875.1 Acidobacteriota bacterium
GAACAACCATCGCGCGGGGACTGGAAAGGTCGCGCAGCGCCTCCAGCGCATGCTCGGTCTTGCGCTGCTGGTACAGATCAATGCCCACAACCACAAAGATGGAGGCGAGCAGGACGATGGAATCACGCAGTTCGCCGAGAATGAAATAGATAACGCCCGCGCCGACCAGCAGCAGGATCATGGGCTCGCGCAAGACTTCCCAGGCAGTCTGAAGCAGTTTGCGCCTTCTAGCTGTTGGCAGTTCGTTAAAGCCCTCGGCCTGCAGCCGGGCGGCCGCTTCAGCTTCGGTGAGTCCCCGCACGCTTGCCGAAAAGTCGTGTATCAATGGCATCGACCAGATCCTGTACACGCAGCGAAGCAGACGCTTGCCGCAGCAAGATATGCGGCGCCTCTGCCTCGCATCCGCCGGAATTATATATTGCGGGCGCAGGGCGTGATCGATCAAGGCGATGCGCGGGCATGCATTCTTCAAGGGATCGTGCGTGCGGTGGAATATCGAGGCCTCCGTCTTCCGCTAGAATTCTTCGCATGGCTGCTACTCCCGCGCCCATTGCATCTGTCCAGGTTGTTGACTCGCACACGGCGGGCGAGCCGACGCGCGTTGTTCTCGCCGGGGGGCCCGAGCTTGGCGCGGATGCGCTTGCGGAGCGCCTGCGGTGCTTTGCAGCGGAGCATGACGATTTCCGCTCGGCTGTGGTCAACGAGCCGCGCGGTTCTGACGTGATGGTGGGCGCGCTGCTCTGCGAGCCGGTGGACACAGGCTGCGCCACAGGAGTCATCTTCTTCAACAACGTCGGTTATCTGGGCATGTGCGGCCACGGCGCCATCGGAGTGGTCGCGACACTCGCCCATCTTGGTCGAATCGGTCCGGGAGCGCACCGCATCGAAACACCCGTCGGCCAGGTCCGCGCAACGCTCCATCCCGAAGGCAACGTGACGGTGGAAAATGTAGCGAGCTACCGGCACAAGGCAGGCGTACCCGTATCTGTAGACGGCTTTGGAACGGTACGCGGCGACATTGCCTGGGGAGGAAACTGGTTTTTTCTGGTGGAGGATCCCCCGCTCCGGCTGGGTCTCGACAATGTGGAGCGGCTGACTGAATTTGCCTGGGCCATTCGCAACGCGCTGCGCGCCGCCGGCATCACGGGCGCAAACGGACAGGAGATCGATCACATCGAGCTGTCAGGCGCAGCGCAGACATCAGAAGAAGACAGCAGGAATTTTGTCCTGTGCCCGGGCAAGGCCTATGACCGTTCCCCCTGCGGCACCGGAACCAGCGCGAAGCTCGCATGCCTGGCGGCAGACGGCAAACTTGCGCCCGGCCAGGCGTGGCGGCAGGCAGGCATTCTCGGCACCGTCTTTGAAGGGTCCTACGAACTGCGCGACGGCTTGTTGACGCCCAGCATCACCGGCGCTGCATTTATTACAGCTGAGAGCCGGCTCATCCTGAGTCCCGGCGATCCGTTCATCGCGGGCATACGCGCATGAGCGATCGCTGGGATGTCGTCATCGTAGGCGCGGGCATTGTTGGCGCGGCCTGCGCGCTGGAATGTGCAAGCCGTGGCCTGCGCACAGCGATTGTCGAGGCCAGAGTCATCGGCGGCGGAGCCACGGCGGCGGGCATGGGACACATCGTGGTGATGGACGACTCGCCCGCGCAAATGGCCCTCACTCATTTTTCGCAGACGCTGTGGCAGCAATTCTCCGGCAGCCTTCCGGCCAGCGTGGAATACGAGCAATGCGGTACGCTGTGGGTGGCGCAGGACGAAGAGGAAATGCAGGAGGTCCATCGCAAGAGCGCACTCTACGCTGATGCCGGTATTGCCACCACAATACTGGATAGCCGCATGCTGGCGGAGGCCGAGCCGCATTTGCGGCAGCCGCTTGCAGGTGCCCTTCTCGTGCCGTCAGACGCAGTGCTCTACCCGCCGTGCGCAGCCGGATATCTGCTGAGCGAAGCGCTGCGCCTGGGCGCGCGGCTTTACGCTCCGCGCACGGTGCTGTCGGCGCGGGCGGGAAAAGTGCAGCTCGACGACGGAACCGAACTGCACGCGGCGCGCATCGTGCTCGCAGGAGGCACGGATGCCGGAGAACTGCTGCCGGGTCTGCCCATCCGCAAGCGCAAGGGCCACCTGGTCATTACGGATCGCTACCCCGGCTTTGTGCGGCATCAGCTTGTGGAACTCGGATACCTGAAGAGCGCTCACTCGCTCACCGCGGATTCAGTCGCCTTCAACGTGCAGCCGCGCAGTACAGGACAGGTCCTCATCGGCTCCTCGCGCCAGTACAACGCCGAGGAACCTGCGGTGGATGCGCAGATTCTCTCCTCCATGATTCAGCGTGCGCAGTGGTATCTACCGAAGATCGGCGCGCTCTCCGCGCTTCGCGTCTGGACCGGGTTTCGAGCGGCCACGCCGGATAAGCTGCCGCTGATCGGTCCCTGGCCTGGGGATGAATCGCTGCTTCTGGCCACAGGGCACGAGGGCCTCGGCATCACCACATCGCTGGGAACGGCGCGCCTGCTCGCCGGTCATCTGCTGGGCGAGCAGACGGCGATTCCCATCGAGCCATATCTGCCGACGCGGTTTGCGAGGAGTGAGACCCATGCCTGAGCCGGTGCGCTCTCTCGCGCTGCATGTGAACGGCATTCCTTTGACAGTGGCCCCGGGAACCACGGTGGCGGCGGCGATCCTGATGGCCGGCGCGCCGGCGCGCACATCGGTGACCGGCGAACCGCGCGGCCCGCTGTGCGGCATGGGCATCTGCTTCGAGTGCCGGGCGACCATCGATGGAACGCCGCATCAGCGCAGTTGCCAGATTCTCTGCGCTGAAGATATGGATGTGCGCACCACATGAGCGAACGCTTCGACATTCTCGTGGTGGGCGCGGGTCCGGCGGGCATCGCCGCAGCGGTCAGCGCCGCGGCAGCGGGAAAGCGCGTTGGACTGGTGGACGACAACCCGTCGCCGGGCGGCCAGATATGGCGAAGCGGTGCGTCCCTGCCCGCGGCTGCGCGGCGATGGCTCGCAAAGCTCGACGCCGCGCCCTTGCTGCGGCTTCAGGGCTGGCGCATTTTCGATTCCCCTCAACGCGGCTCGCTGCGCGCGGAATGCGGGAGCGAATGCCGTGACCTGCGCTATGAGCAGTTAATTCTGGCCACCGGCGCGCGCGAGCGCTTCCTGCCGTTTCCAGGATGGACGCTGCCCAACGTGATGGGCGCGGGCGGCCTGGATGCGATGGTGCGCGGCGGCCTGCCCATTGCCGGCAAGCGCGTGGTGGTGGCCGGAACAGGTCCGTTGCTGTTGGCCGTGGCGGCGCATCTGGCGCGGCGGGGCGCGAAGGTCGTCGCCGTGTGCGAACAGGCTCCGCTGCGCCGCTTCGCGCCTTTTGCTGCGACCCTGCTCAGCGATCCTTCGAAGCTGCTGCAAGGAATCGCGTATGGCGTGGCGGCGCGGGGCGCGCAGTTCCATGCCAGTTGCTGGCCCGTTACTGCAAGCGGCAGTGAGAGGCTTGAATCCGTCACGCTCCAGCGAAACGGAAAGCGCTGGGACGTTGGCTGCGACTACCTGGCATGCGCCTATCACCTTGTGCCCAACCTGGAGTTGCCCGCGCTCCTGGGCTGCCGCATCGTGGATGGTTTCGTTGTCGCAGACGACCTGCAGAGAACCTCGGTTGCCGATGTGTTCTGCGCGGGAGAGCCAACCGGCATCGGCGGCGTGGACCTCGCGCTGCTAGAGGGCCAGATTGCCGGGCTCGCGGCTGCAGGCAGAACGAAAGAAGCGGAGAAACTGGCGCGGCATCGAAGGCGGCGGCAGGGCTTTGTTCATGCGCTCGCAGCCGCCTCCGCGCTTGACCCGCAACTCGGGAAGCTCGCGTCCGACGCAACTCTCGTCTGCCGCTGCGAAGATGTTCCGTTTGGAGCCTTGCGCGAACATGCCAACTGGCGCGCCGCCAGGCTGCACACCCGCTGCGGCATGGGTCCCTGCCAGGGGCGCATCTGCGGCGCGGCAGCGGAATTTCTTTTCGGGTGGAGCGCAACTTCTTCTCCATCCCCGATTCGTCCTCCAGTATTTCCCGCGCTGGTTTCCAGCCTCAGCGCTCCCGCCAAAGAAACTTGCCAACGCGAAGGACTGCCCCCGGCAGACACGGCTGGCGCTCTCAAGGAGACTCTATGAAGTGGTACGGCGTAATGCCCGCAATGACGACATGTTTAGACGAACGCCTTCAGGTGGATGCTGCATTCATGGCGGCGCACGCCCGTTGGCTGCTCGCTAACGGCTGCACTGGCATTGTTGCGCTCGGCTCGCTGGGTCAGGCTGCAACGCTTTCCTTCGCTGAGAAGGAAGCGGTCCTGCGCAACATGGCAGCGAGCGTCGCGGATCGCGCTCCGGTGGTTGCCGCCATCTCCGCGCTTTCAACGGAAGAAGCGGTCGCGCTGGCCAGGGCGGCGGAGCAGGCCGGATGCTCCGGCCTCATGGTGCTGCCTCCTTATGTCTATTGCGGCGACTGGCGCGAGATGAAGACGTACGTGGCGGCGGTGTTGCGCGCCACTCCGCTCTCCTGCATGCTCTACAACAATCCTGTTGCGTATGGCACGGATTTCAAGCCGGAGCAGATTGCCGAGCTTGCCCACGAGCACGGAAATTTCGCGGCGGTCAAGGAGTCCAGCACCGACGTGCGCCGGGTGACGGCTATTCGCGCACTGCTGGCGGACCGGCTCCAGGTCTTTGTCGGCGTCGATGACGCCATTGTCGAAGGCATTGCCGCGGGAGCCGTGGGCTGGGTGGCCGGCCTCGTGAATGCCTTCCCTGCCGAGTCGGTCGCGCTCTTCAACCATGCCATCGCGGGCAGGCGCGAGGAGGCTTTCGCGCTGTATCGCTGGTTTCTCCCGCTGCTGCGCATGGATACGGTTCCCAAGTTCGTTCAGCTCATCCACCAGGTGCAGCAGGAAACCGGCACAGGCAATGCGCGCGTGCGTCCCCCGCGGCTGCCGGTCGTCGGCGCGGAGCTGGAAGAGACACGCGCCATCGTTCTTGAGGCGTTGCGCAATCGGCCCGCGGTGCGCAGCACGGCGTTGTCAAATCGATAAGGAGCTTCAGCGCATGTCCACTGACCATCGAGTCTTCCCGGTATGGATGCTCTCGCTCGCCCTGCTGCCCGTCGCCGCCGCACAGCCTGCTGCGTCCACGCCCGACGCATCGCATTCCACCGCGACCGCGCCGCTGGCCGCGCGCCAGGCGCAGTTGCGCACAGCCATCGAGCAGGAATGGCAATACCGGCTGAAGACGCATCCTGAGCTGGCCACTGCAATCGGCGACCCGCGCTATAACGACCGCCTCGATGACCGCTCCGCTGCCGCGGAGGAACAGGACGCACAGCACGCGCGCGAACAGATTCGCATCTTTGAAGCAATCGACACGCAGGGCTTCCCGGAACATGAAGCGCTGAACAGGACGCTGATGCTCCGTGAATTGCGCGACAGCGTGGAGGGTGCGCAATTCAGGCCATGGGAGATGCCAGTGGATCAAATGAACGGCGATCACCTTGAACTAGCCGCGCTTGCCTCGCAGATGCCGTTCCGCACCGTGAAGGATTACGAGAATTTCCTCGCGCGCCTGCACGCCATTCCGCACGCTCTGGATCAAGTCGCGGCCAACATGCGCCTGGGCCTGCGCGACCGCCTGATGCCGCCGAAGTACCTGCTCGAAAAAGTGGCTTCGCAGGCGGAGGACATTGGAACCAGGCCGCTCGCCGCAAGCCCCTTCACCGCACCGCTAAGAAAATTCCCCTCCGCAATATCCGCGCCGGATCAGCATCGGCTCACCCGCGCCATCGAGGCTGCGGTGCGGGACGAAGTGGAACCGGCCTACGCGAAATTCGCCGCCTTCGTTCGCAACGATTACGCTCCGCACGGGCGAACAGAGTATGGCGTCTGGGCGCTGCCGAATGGCGCCGCCCGATATCGCTTCGCCGTTCGCCACATGACCACCACTGACCTGACCCCCGGCCAGATTCACGCCATGGGCCTCAAGCAGGTGGCTGAAATTGATGCCCAGATGCTCAAGCTCGCGCAGTCGCTGGGATACCACGACCTGAAGAGTTTCAATGAGCACATCCGCAACGACAAGGATCTCTACGGCAAATCGAGCCAGCAGGTATTCGATTTCTACCAGCACTACACCGATCAGATGTATACGAAGCTGCCGCAGCTCTTCGGCCATTTGCCCAAAGCGCGCCTTGAGGTTGTGCCCATGGAGGCCTACCGCGCTCCGGATGCCGTGCCGGCGGACTACTCGCCCGGTGCAGGCAATGGCAGTCGCCCCGGACGCATCAACGTCAACGAGTACGACCCGACCCATCGCCTGCTGCTCAACGTGGAGGCCATCGCATATCACGAAGGCATCCCCGGCCATCACCTGCAGTTCTCCATCGCGCAGGAGCTGACCGGTCTTCCCGCCTTCCGCCGCTTCTCGGAATACAACGCCTACTCCGAAGGATGGGCTTTCTATGCGGAGCGGCTGGGCAAGGAGGCCGGCTTCTATCAGGACCCATACAGTGAATACGGGCGGCTGGAGAACGAGATGTGGCGCTCGGTCCGCCTCGTCGTCGATACCGGAGTGCATGACCAGCACTGGTCCCGCCAGCAGATGATCGACTTCTTCCACCAGCACACCGCGATGGACGACAAGAACATCGAGACGGAGGTGGACCGCTACATCGCGTGGCCCGGCCAGGCGCTGGCCTACAAGCTCGGACAGATGAAGATTCTCGAACTGCGCGAGCGGGCGAAGCAGGCGCTCGGGAGCCGCTTCAACCTGCGCGCCTTTCACGACGCCGTTCTCGACGAAGGCCCGCTTCCGCTGGACATCCTCGACACGAGAATCAACGCGTGGATTGCGCAGCGGCAGGCAGAGTGACAAAGCAAAATTGCCGTCAGGCCAGGAAATGAATCAGCGAGCCTAGCCGGGCGTGCTGGACGAATGTGGACAGCGCAATTCACAATTGACCTGCGCAGAATGTTTGTATGCCGTGGGTGCGGGCTTGTTGGCGGCTGGCTTGGCAAGGCCGCGCCAATCGGTTTCGCGGTTGCAAATTGAGCGGCAGGGAGCGACCGCGATGGATGCCATGGCCGGCACGGACACGATGGAAGCACCCCTCAGCGGGCACCCGCTCCGCTGGCGCTATGTTGCGCTGGTCACGGCCGCCATTGCCATCAGCTACTTCGACCGGCAAACGCTTTCTGTGGCCATTGCCGCAATCCAGCGCACCATCCCCATCTCGAATGAGCAGTTCTCCTATCTTCAAACGGCTTTTCTACTTTCCTATGCGGCCCTGTATGCAATTGGCGGCCGCATGCTGGACAAGCTCGGCACGCGCCGCGGCTTTCTGCTCATCATGCTCTGGTGGTCGCTGGCATGCATGATGCACGGCTTTGCATTCAATTTTGCGTGGCTGCTGGCGATGCGCTTCCTGCTCGGCATGGGCGAGGGCGGCGCATTTCCCGCTGCCGCGCGCGTGGTGTCGGAGTGGCTCCCGGCGCAGGAGCGCGCCACCGCCATGGGCTTCATCAACGCGGGAACGTCCGTGGGCTCCCTGCTGGCTCCGCCGCTCATCGGCCTCGTGTTGATCTATAGCGACTGGCGCGTGGTCTTCTTTTCAGCCGGATCCATCGGGTTGCTGTGGGTGCTGTGGTGGGCGTTCGCTTATCGCGGCGAGATGCCGGTTCTCTCGTCCAATACGCTCGATGCGCGACTGCTGGCGCAGCGTTTGACGTTTCGCGAAATCGCGGGACTGCGCAGCGTACAGGCGCTTGTCTTCGCAAAATTCATGAGTGACTCGGCGTGGTATTTCATGCTGTTCTGGCTGCCCAAGTATCTCTATGACGCGCGCGGCTTCGACGTCAAACAGGTCGGCTACTACGCGTGGATACCCTATGCCGCGTCCGGCGTGGGCA
>JAJYBT010000079.1 GCA_021778875.1 Acidobacteriota bacterium
AGCGGCCAGGAGGGTTCCCTGCTGCTTTGGGCGTGGCTGCTGGCAGCTTACGGCTTTGTCCTGCGGCTTACGCACAAGACTGACGTCAAGCTCTATGCCTACGCCGGCACCATTCTAGCGGCGGTCCAGGTCTTCTTTCTCGCGGTCATCAACTTTGCTGCCCCGCCGTTCTCCCTGCTCAAAGGGGCTATTCCCGACGACGGCAACGGCCTCAACCCCCTGCTGCAATACCCTGAGATGGTCATCCACCCGCCCATGCTGTACCTGGGCTACGTCGGGTTCACCATTCCCTTTGCCTTCGCCCTCGGCGCGCTCATGATGCGCTACCCCGGTGAAAAGTGGATCAAGATTACCCGCAGTTGGACCATGGTCACCTGGCTCTTTCTCACCATGGGCATCTTCCTCGGCATGCACTGGGCTTACGCCGTGCTCGGCTGGGGCGGCTACTGGGGCTGGGACCCCGTCGAAAATGCCAGCTTCATGCCCTGGCTCACAGGTACCGCATTTCTCCACTCCGTCATGATGCAGGAACGCAAAGGCATGATGAAGAGCTGGAACGTCTGGCTCATCTTCTCCACATTCCTGCTCACGTTGCTTGGTACCACGTTGACTCGCGGCGGCTTGGTCAGCTCTGTTCATGCTTTCGCCCAATCCTCGATCGCAAACTGGTTTTACGTCTTCATGGGCATCGTGCTGGCGGTCTGCATTTTCACTTACATCCTCCAGCGCAGCCATCTCAAAAGCGAACAGCGCCTGGAGTCCCTGGTCAGCCGCGAATCGAGCTTCCTTTTCAACAACCTCGTCCTCCTCGCCGCCTGCTTCGTCATCCTCTGGGGCACGCTCTTCCCCATCCTCAGCGAGTACGTGCAGGGCAGCAAGGTGACCGTCGGACCGCCCTTCTATAACCGTGTTGCAATACCCATAGGACTCTTTCTGCTCTTCCTCACCGGCGTTGGCCCGCTGCTGCCGTGGCGCGCCACTTCCCTCCGAGCCATCCGCCGCAACTTCGTGGTACCGTCAATCGCCCTCTGGGCCACTGTGATTGTGTGTCTCGCCGTCGGCGTCCGGCCATGGAAGGACGGCGCCTTTGACGCCGGCAACTTCTACGCACTGGTCGCCTTTGCAATCTCCGCCGGCGTGTTCACCGCCATCCTCTCGGAGTTCCTGCGCGGAGCCGGCGTCATCTCGCGGCAGACACATCGCAACCTGTTTGCCGCCACCTATCTCCTTGTTCGCCGCAACACCCGCCGCTATGGCGGATACATCATCCACATCGGCGTGGTCATCGTCGTGATTGGTCTGGCCGGTTCGGCCTTCAACCGCAGCGAGGAGCGCGAACTGGCTCTCCACGACAAGCTCCCCATCGGCCCCTACACCCTGGAGTGCGTCGGCTTCACCCAGGATTCCAACCTCAACTACAACTCCGAATACGCGCTCCTCGACGTCTACCGCGACGGCAAAAAGCAGTTCCAGATCACACCGGAAAAGCGCGTCTACCTGGCCAGCCAGCAGCCCCAGACCATGGTCGCCATCCACTCCGTGCCCGGCTGGGACCTCTACGTCGTCTACGAGGGCACCAATCCTGACACCGGCCAGCCCATCATCAAGGCATTCCTCAATCCGCTCGTCAGTTGGATCTGGGCCGGCGTTGTCTTCATGGTCTTCGGGACCTTCGTTGCGCTGACGCCCAGCCTCATTCCGGCAACTGCCGCTCTCCGGGTTCCTGCAACAAAACCTGCGCCCTCTGAACCGGCGCTCGGAGGGGGACTCTGATGCGCCCTGCCTTTCGGCACATCTCCTGGATCAAAGCCGCGCAAGCGCTATCCCTGGCCGTCGCCATGTGCTTTTCCATGGGAGCCAGCAACGCAAGCTCCCGGTTTAACGACCTGGGCCACCGCCTCATGTGTACCTGCGGCTGCGCGCAGTTGCTGGGCGAGTGCAACCACGTGGGCTGCACCGAGTCCGGCCGCGAGCGCAATGAGTTGAGCGCCGCCATCGCCTCAGGCGCAACCGACCAGCAGATTCTCGCCAGCTTTGCGGCAAAATACGGCGCAACCGCGCTGGCCGCTCCCACCACGCACGGTTTTGACCTCGTGGCCTGGATTGCGCCGTTTGCTGTCTTTGCGGCGGCGCTGCTCGGCACCATCCTGCTGGTCCGCCGCTGGTCCATCGGCAAGATTCCAGCAGCCGCACAGGCGCCCGACCCGGCAATGGATGTACTGCGGGAAAAAATCAGACGCGAAACCGGCGCTGGCAACGACGGAGGATTTCAACCATGACCGAAACGCAGGGATTTGTCGCCGGCATAATGCTGGCTCTGGCGCTCGGAATTTACACCTTCTGGCCGGAAAATGTCTTTGCCAGCCAGCGCCAGAAGACGCGCCTGGATTATCTGCTCGAGCGCAAGGAGCAGCTATACGAGAACCTGCGCGACCTGAACTTCGAGTACCGCGCCGGCAAGTATCCCGACGAGGACTTTGCCGAGCAGCGCGCGCTGCTTGAAAACGAAACAGCGCTACTGCTCGCCGAAATCGAGCACCTGCAACAGGCCTGAGCCCGGAATGCAGACTTTGCCTCGATCCTCGAAATGCTGCCATCCTGAGCGGAGGTCGCCTCGGCGACCGGAGTCGAAGGACCTGTATTTGCTTTCCACTCGCCGAACAAATTCAAACCGAATGCACTGATAGGACTTCTTCAAAATCATGAAAGCAACCAAGCTTCTCTTCCACTCCGCAGCCGCCTGCCTCCTTTTTGCTGGCGCGCTGGCACACGCCGCTCAAATTACCGGTACGGTGACCAACAAGACCACAGGCAAGCCCGCCGCCGGCGACACCGTCGTGCTGGTGGACGTCCAGGCCGGCATGGCTGAAGTCGCCCACGCCACTACCGACGCGCAGGGCCGCTATTCATTGAAGGAGCCCGGCAGCGGACCCTACCTCGTGCGCGTAACCCATCAGGGAGCCGGCTACTTCATCGCCGCGCCCCAGGGCGGCGGACCCGGCGACATTCCGGTCTTCGACGTCGCGGCCAAGGTCGAAGGCGTCTCCATCGAAGCAGACGTCATCGAAATCGAAGCCGACAACGGCCAGCTCCGCGTCACCGAGCGCTTCTTCGTCCACAACACCAGTTCGCCGCCCCGCACCGAGTGGAGCCCGCGTACCTTCCCGATCACGCTTCCGCCCGAAGCCGTGGTCGCCGGAGTAGCCGCCCAGCGCCCCACCGGCCTGCCCACCAGCGTCAAGCTTGAACCCACCGGAGCCAAAGGCCAGTACGCCTTCAACTTCCCCATCCAGCCCGACGAAGGCGACAAGGATACCCTCTTCCAGATTGAATACACCGTGCCATATTCAAGTGGAAGTTTCACTTTCCACCCGCAAGTTGCTCTTCCTGCACAGAATGTTGGCATCCTTCTTCCCAAGACCATGACCTTCAAGGCGGGCGCGGGCTCCAACTTCCAGCCTGTGGCAGAGGACCCCGGCATCCAGACCTTCGTCGCCAAGAACGTGATGCCCGGCCAGGCGCTGGAGTTCACCGTCTCGGGCACGGGGTCCATCCCGCGCCAGGCCCAGGGCGGTGCGCAGCCCGGCGACGCAGGCGGCCAGCCCCAGCAGGGTACGCCCGGCGGAGGCATTGGCGAGCCCATCAACACACCCGACCCGCTCAGCAAATACAAGTGGTGGATTCTCGGCGCATTGGCGCTGCTTCTGGCCGCCGCCGCGGCCTTCCTTCTGCGCAAGCCCGCAGGCGCGCCCGCCGCTTTCGCTGCCTATGAGCCCGGCTTTGCCGCTGCGCCCATTCTCGCGTCTCCGGCAGCAAAGAGCACGGCCCTGCTCAACGCGTTGAAGGAAGAGCTCTTTGCCCTCGAAAGCGATAAGCTTTCCGGCAAGATCACGCCCGAGGAGTACGCCGAGGTCAAGGCCGCGCTTGAAACCGTGCTCAAGCGGGCATTGCAAAAGAAGTCCTAGCCATGGAACATACGGAGTCAGCACCTGCCGGGTGCTGGCTCCGTGCGCCATGCTGCATCCGGCAGGTTGGCCCAAACGTCTAACAGGTGTGCGGCTCAGTATTGTGCCGTAGCGCAGGGAGACGCACCGGACCAGCTAGCCGCTAGAAGCTAGCTGCCAGAGGCTAAAACATGAACGCCTTCAAGACCACGTTTCTGCTCACTGCGCTTACGCTGCTGCTGGTATTGGCCGGGGAATACATGGGCGGAACCAATGGCGCACTGATTGCCTTTGCCATCGCAGCAGTAACCAACTTCTTCAGCTACTTTTATTCCGACAAAATTGCGCTGGCCATGTATGGCGCGCAGCCCGTCACGCGCGAGCAACTGCCCCGCGCCTATGCAGTGGTCGAGCGCCTCACAGCCAAAGCCGCCATCCCCATGCCGAAGATTTACGTGATTCCATCCGAATCGCCCAATGCCTTCGCCACTGGCCGCAATCCCAAACACGCCTCCGTCGCTGTCACCCACGGCATCCTGGGCCTGCTGACCGACGACGAACTGGAAGGCGTGCTGGCTCACGAACTGGGCCACGTGCGCAACCGCGACATCCTCACCAGTTCCATCGCCGCCACGCTCGCCGGAGCCATCACGATTCTGGCGCGCATGGCCTTCTGGTTTGGCGCGTTTGGCGGAATGGGCGGCGGCGACCGGCGCGACCGCGAAGGCGGAGGACTCGGCGCTCTGCTCATGCTGTTGCTCGCCCCCCTTGCCGCCATGCTGATTCAGCTCTGGGTCTCGCGCACCCGCGAGTACGAGGCGGACGCCAGCGGCGCTCACCTCACCGGCAATCCCTACGCACTCGCCAGCGCGCTTGAAAAAATCTCCGACGCCAGCCGCCGTGTGCCGCTGGTGGCTTCGCCCACATCGGCGCACATGTTCATCGTGCAGCCGCTGCTCTCCGGCGAAGCCTTCGCCAGCCTGTTCAGCACTCACCCGCCCATCCAGAAACGCATCGAGCGTTTGATTGGCCGGCCGTCGCTGCACGGCAGCGGCAGCATTCAGTAAGACAGGGATCAGGGGTCAGGGATCAGAAAAGCGCGTTTTTCAGGAAGACACACCAGCATTGCTCTCTCCGGCTTGACCCTTGATCTCTCATCTCTGTTCCCTGACCCCTGATCTCTGTTCTCTTGTATCCTTCTCGCATGAAAACCCTGCTCCGCACGCTGCTCTATCTCGCGCTCGTCGTCTGGCTGGGCGCTGAGATCTTCTTCCCCGTCGTTGCCGCCATCACTTTTGGCACATTGCAGCCGGACACGCACACCGCGGGCACCATCGTCGGCCAGTTGCTGCGCATTCTCCACGGCATGGGCATGGTCTCCGGCCTGGTGATTCTGGCGCTCCTCGCGCTGGCTCCCGCCTGGGGAATTTACAAATCCCGCTCGGTGCTCGCGCCCATGATCCTCGTCGTGCTCATGCTGGCCCTCACTGTCTACTCGCAATACGGCATCATTCCCGCCATGGAGCGCGACCGCGTGGCCGCCGGCGGCGCGATTGACGAAGTGAGTCCAACCAACCCCAGCCGCATCCACTTCAACCAGCTCCACAACCGCAGCGAGCACGTCGAGGAGGCCATCCTCCTGCTCGGCCTCGCGACCATCGCGCTCGTGGCGCGGGCTGAAACTGCGCGCGCCTGAGCGCCGCATCCCGTGCAAAGCTGCCAGCGCGCTTCCTGTATCATCGAAGAGGTCCTTTCGCGCTGTTCATCCTGAAAGGGCCACGACGGAACGTTCATGAAAACTGGCATCATTGGCCTGCCGCAGGTGGGCAAGACATCGCTGTTCAAGATTCTGACCAAGGCAAAACTGGAAGAGCGCGGCTACTCCAACCCGCGCGAGGCGCACATCGGCGTGGCCCGCGTGCCCGACGAGCGCCTGGACAAGCTCTCCGCCCTCTACTCGCCGAAGAAGACCACCTACGCCACCGTGGAATACGTGGACGTGGCAGCAATCGGGCAGGAGGCGCTGAAGGAGACCGCGTTCCTCACCAGCCTGCGCAACGTCGACGCGCTCATTCACGTGCTCCGCGCCTTCGAGGACGAGTCCATCCCCCACGTCGGCCCCATCGACCCTTTGCGCGACATCAAGAACGTCGAATTCGACCTGATGATCAGCGACCTGACGCAGGTGGAGAAGCGACTGGAGCGCGTCGAAAAGGACCTGAAGAAAGGCCGCACCGGCGAGCTGGAACGCGAACAGGCCCTGCTCCTGCGCTCAAAAGAAGCGCTGGAAAGCGAGAAGCCGCTGCGCGAACTGGAGATGACGCCCGAAGAAAAAAAGCTCATCAAGGGCTTCATGTTTCTCTCGCAAAAGCCTGTTCTATATGCAGTTAACATTAGCGAAAGTTCCACGCTCGGCGACGACCTCGACTCCGCCGTGAGCCGCTTCAAACTGGACGAGGTCGCTCGCCGGCCCAACGCAGGAGCCACGGCCATCTGCGGCAAGGTCGAGGCGGAACTGGCCGAGATGGACGAAGCCGAAGCTGCCGAATTCCTGTCCAGCTACGGGCTCCATGAGAGCGGGCTGGTGCGCCTCATCCGCAAGAGCTACGAGCTGCTGGGGCTCATCAGCTTCTTCACCGCCGGCGAGGACGAGTGCCGCGCCTGGACGGTGCCTGCCGGATCAAAAGCCCCACAGGCCGCCGGAGCCATCCACTCGGACCTGGAGCATCACTTCATCCGCGCCGAAACCATCCGCTGGGATGCCCTGCTCGCCGCGGGCAGTGAGGCAGGTGCGCGTGCCCAGGGTACTTTGCGCCTTGAAGGCAAGGAATACATCGCGCAGGATGGCGACGTGATGCACATCAGGCACAGCGGGTAGGGGCGGATGCTCAGGCTCTCCATCCTTCTCGGGTTGCTGGCCGCGCTGGCGGATGTTGCCGGCGGACTTGTGCTCGTGCGCGCTCGCGGCGTGGAGCGCTACCTCCGCTATTTCGTGGCCCTCGGCGCGGGCTTTCTGCTGGCCACCGCCCTGCTCGAAATGACGCCCGAGAGCCTCCGTGTAAGTCCGCGCCTGGGGCCGATTCTCATCATGGCGGGCTATTGCATTGTGCACCTTCTGGAGCACACCATCGTCGCCCACTTCCACTATGGCGAAGAGACCCATCTTGGCGAGTTCGTATCAAAGCGCACCGGGTATTCGGTGCTCGGCGGGCTCAGCGTCCATGCCCTCTTTGACGGCGTTGCCATCGGCTCCGGCTTCGTGGTGAGCAGTGCGCTGGGCTGGCTCATCTTTCTCGCCATCTTTCTGCACAAGGCGCCCGAGGGGTTCACCATGGCCTCTGTCATGCTGGCCAGCGGACGCAGTCGCGAAGCCGCGTTTTACTCCGCCGTCGCGCTGGCCGCAGCCACACTCGCCGGTGTGCTGGTGATTGAACTGGCGCCTCGCTGGATGCAGTTTGGATTACCGATCTCTGCCGGAGTGGCGCTTTACGTTGGCGCCAGTGACCTTGTACCGGAGGTCAATCGCGAGCCTGGCATCCGCATGGCGCTGGTGTTCTTCCTCGGCGTCGCCGGATTTCTGCTGCTGCGCGAACTGCTGCCCGCGCTCTAAACGTGCGTACCCGCAATCTGCACCATATCGCGCGGTGAGCCTATTTCTCCGTTCATCACCGCACGAACCGAGGCCAGCACGCGCTCCGGCGTAATCAGCCGCATGCACACCGCATCATTACAGGCCGAGTTCTTCTGGTTCGCCGCCGTCACGCACGGCGAGCAGGAAAGGTCCGCCGTAATCGACTCCGTATTTCCCAGGCTGCCATAAAGCCGCGGTGTCTCCGGACCAAACAGCACAATCGAACGGATGGGCGTGATCGCCGAGAAGTGCGCCGGCCCGCTGTCGTTGGTCACCAGCACCGTGGCGATGTTGTAGAGCGCCGTAATGGCCATCAGCTTGTGCATCCCGGCAAAGCTGCGAAAACGCGGGTGGCCGACCTTGTCCTGCATGGC
>JAJYBT010000080.1 GCA_021778875.1 Acidobacteriota bacterium
GCAGGTGTTGAAGGGCCTCGATGTCCTGCTCATCAACGACACGGAAACCCGCATGCTCGCCGGCAACAGCAACCTCGTCAAGGCTGCCCGCGCCGTGCTCGACATGGGTCCGCGCATGCTGGTTGTCAAGCACGGCGAATATGGAGCAACCGTCTTTCACAAGTCCGATCACGAGGCCGGCGCCCGTCCCTTCCGCGCGCCCGCTCTGCCCCTGGAAGAAGTGATGGACCCCACCGGCGCGGGTGACAGCTTCGCCGGCGGATTCTTCGGCTATCTTGCCTCGCAGCCCACTCTCACGCCTGCCACCTTCCGCCGCGCCATGTTCTACGGCAGCGTTATGGGCTCCTTCACCGTCGAGCGCTTCGGCACCGAGCGCCTGCAGCAGCTCTCCCGTGAAGAAATCGACGAGCGCTTCAACCTCTTCCGCGAGCTGACTCACCTTGACTGAAGCTTCCCTTCGCCGCACTGAGTGGCTGGCCGTGCTGGCCTCCTGTGCGGCGTTGTCAGCCTTTGCGGTGCTCTGGAGTTGGCGCCAAGGCGCCATGCTCAACTACGGAGACGCAGTAGCGCACCTGCACATCGCAAGGCGTGTCTTCGATTCCCACCGCCCCGGCCTCACGCAGCTTGGCTCCGTCTGGCTGCCGCTTCCGCATATCCTGCTTATCCCGTTCGTGGCCGTCTATGCATGGTGGGCCAACGGAATCGCCGGCATGATTCCCTCCGCTCTGGCCTACATCGCCGGATGCGCGGGCATCTATCGGCTGGCTCGTCGCTGGCTTGCGCCACCCGCTGCGGCCGTGGCACTGGCCTTCTTCGCACTCAATCCCAACCTGCTGTATCTGCAAACCACGGCCATGACAGAGCCGCTCTTCCTGTGCGAGATGATCTGGACCGTCGTCTGGCTCGTGGAGTGGCACCAGTCCCTTCTGCGCGAACCCCATCGCGCCTCGCGCCTGCTCTGGCCCATTGCAGGCGTTCTCATCGCGGCCATTTACACGCGCTACGACGGATGGATTCTGGCATTCCTCGCATGGGTCGCCATCGGCCTGGTGCTCCTGCGTCACAACACACTGCGCTCCCGCACCTTCTGGCTGGCAAGCATTATCGTGGTTGCCGCGCCCGTCGTCTGGTTTGTCTATAACGCCGTGGCCTTCGGCGATTGGCTCGACTTTGCCCGCGGCCCCTACTCCGCCAAGGCCATCGAACTGCGCACAGCCATCGGATCAGGCCCGCCGCATCCCGGCTGGCACAATCCCTGGGTCTCGCTCTTCTTCTTTCTCAAAGCCGCGGAGATGGATGCGGCCGCCGTGGCATGGGGCAGACCCCTCCTGCTGCTAAGCCTGCTGGGGACCGGCCTGGGCTGCATCGCCGCCCGCCGCAGGGCCTTCCGGTGGGCGCTGTTGCTGTGGCTTCCCGTTCCCTTCTACGCGTACTCCATCGCGTTCGGCTCCGTGCCCATCTTCGTTCCTGTCTGGTGGCCGCACTCCTGGTACAACACCCGCTACGGCATGGAGCTGCTGCCCGCCTTCGCTCTCGGTCTCAGCTTTCTCGCGGAGTTCTCGCTGGCCATCGCCCGCAAGCTCAGGCCCAGTTGGCCGCGCTATACCGCGGCCCTGCTCGGCCTGCTCATCCTTCTCAATGCAGTGCGCGTCCTCCACGAGCGGCCGCTCACCTATGTCGAGAGCATCAAGAACATCGACTCGCGCCGTCCCTTCGAGCAGCAGATCCCGCCCGTCCTGCGTGCGCTCCTCGCCACCCGGCCCGGCGGCATCGTGCTCATGGAAACCTCCGTTTATCCGCAGCTCGTCGCTCTCACCGGAATTCCCCTCCGCCAGACCATCAATGAAAGCGACAAGCAGTATTACCAGGCTGCGCTTGCTGACCCGGCCGCCCACGCCGCCATCGTCCTCGCCTTCGACGGCGATGAGATCGACCAGGCCGTGCACGCGCATCCCGGCGGACTCATACCCGTTCGCCGCTTCTACGCGCCCGGCCAGCCCTCCGGCACGGTTTACGTCGTCCTACCCCTCAACAAAGGAACCGGGCGGTGATAGCATCGGGCAGTAGAACGCTTCCAATCGATGCTGCCCTGGGCCGCTCTGCCTGCGTCGCCTTCGATTCAGGCAATGCTCATGCGTCAGGCTTCCACTCGCCCCGGGCCATTGGAAGATGGAATGAGGACATCCCATGAGCACGGCACTTGCCTGGTTTGCGCAACCCTTCGATTTCAGCTGGATTCAGCAAGTCGTCGTGTTCAGCGGCGCATTCAGCCGCCTGCTGGTGGCATGCCTGCTCGGCGGCCTCATCGGCCTTGAGCGCGAGGCCAAGCGCAAGGCTGCCGGCGTGCGCACCAACCTGCTTATCAGCATGGGCAGCGCATTCTTCACTCTGCTCTCCGCCGTGCTGGCCGGCGACGGCAACCCAAACAAGGGCCAGGTTGCCTCCAACATCGTGCAGGGCATCGGCTTCCTCGGCGCCGGACTCATCCTGCACAATCGCAGCCGCATCAGCGGCCTCACCAGCGCCGCCAGCGTCTGGGTCGTCGCCTCCATCGGCATGGCCTGCGGCGCGGGGCTCTATGCCACTGCCGTGCTCGCCACCGCCATCGTCGTCGTCGCGCTGGAGATCGTCGGCATCCTGGAGCGCCGCGCCAGCATCAAGATTTACCCGCTCGTCTATGAAGCTCGCGGACACGATCATACCGCCATGCTCCAGTCCATCCTTGACGCCATGGACAAGGCCGGCGAGCGACTCGCCAACATCGACAGCGACACCGTCGGCGAACTCCAGCGCGTCAGCTTCACGCTCACCGCAACCAAAAAGCAGCACGCGCGACTCCACACGCAATTGATAGCCGAACCGGCCATCGAGGCGCTGTTCAACTTTCGCGATCCGGAGGAAGATTGATTCCCTTCACCAAAGCCCACGCCTGCGGCAACGACTTTCTCATCGTCACCGAAGATGCTGCCGGCAGCCACGACTGGGCCACTCTCACTCGCCGTCTCTGTGCGCGCAACACCGGCGTCGGAGCCGACGGCATCGAATTTTTCGCGTGGACCGGCCCCGCATCCGGCCGAATCCGCCTGCACAATGCCGACGGCTCCATCGCCGAGATAAGCGGCAACGGCACGCGCTGCGTGGCTGCCTGGATGGCTGCCTCCCTCCACTCCCAGCCCGGCGACAGCCTCACCATCGAAACCGACGCAGGCCTGCGCATCTGCCGCGTCAATGCAGTCAGCACCGCCGGCGAGTATTCCGTGCAGATCACCACGGGCATGGGAATCCCCACCTTCGCCGCAAAGACCGTCACCCTTGCCGACGGCACCGCCATCACCGGCTCCTCAATATCCACCGGCAATCCGCACTTCGTCATCGTCGTGGACAATCCCGAGTTCACGGTTGCCGGTCGATCCTGGCAGACCATCGGCGCCGAGATCTGCGTGCACCCTGACTTTCCCAATCAGACCAACGTGGAGTTTCTTCGCGTTCTCAGCCCCACCGAAATCGAAATCCGCATCTACGAGCGGGGCGTCGGTCCCACAACATCCTCCGGCACCGGCAGCTCCGCATCCGCCACCGCCGCGATTTCTCTCGGCTTGGTCCAATCCCCGTTGACCGTCTTGGCTCCCGGCGGCCCGCAAACCGTAAGCTGGAGCGGACCAGGAACCGAGCTTGAGTTGACCGGACCCGCATCTCTCATTGCGCGCGGCGAGGCCTGGTAGCTATGTCCGCGCAGCCGCAGCCCAAGCCGCTCCTCAGGCCTCCCTGCCCCGCCCCGGACGCGGGCATCAGCGTCATCTCTCCCGCGTCCTTCGCGGCGCATGAGCGTGCCGAGCGCGGCATCGCGCGACTGCGCAGCCTCGGCTTTTCTCCGCGCCCTGGCGCCAACATCCAGACGCGCGGCCCGCTTTTCTTCGCCGGATCGCCCGAGCAGCGCCTAGCAGATCTGCACTCCGCCTTCGCCGATCCGCACAGCAGCATCGTGGCCTGCATGCGCGGCGGCTACGGCTCCAACTACCTGCTCAACGGGCTCGATCTCGATCTGCTGCGCAGGCATCCCAAGCCGTTCTTTGCCTACAGCGACCTCACCGGCCTGCAACTTCACCTGCTCGATCAACTCGGCCTTCCCGTCTTCCATGCGCCCATGGTGGCCGCCGACTTCGCGCTGGAAGATGGCGTGCACCTGCCCAGCCTGCGGGCCGCCCTTGCCGGCGAGCCATACAGCCTCGGTCCAAGCGAGGGCCTACGCCCGCTCAAGCCCGGCAAGCTGTGCGGAACGCTTTACGGCGGCTGCCTCAGCATCCTCGTCTCGCTGCTGGGCACGCCGTGGGAACCGACCACGGAAGGCAAGCTGCTCTTTCTGGAAGACACCGGCGCCAAGCCCTACCAGGTCGATCGCATGCTCTGGCAGTTGCGTCAGGCCGGCAAGCTGCAAGGGGTTCGCGGGCTCATCTTTGGAGAGATGCTCGACTGCGCATCTCCCGGCGCGCCGCCTCAGTTGCTGGAAGAAGTGCTCCTCCATGTTCTCCGCGACTTCGATGGCCCCATCGCCACCGGCCTGCGCAGCGGCCATGTCTCGCGGCAAAATGTAACCCTCACCTTTGGAGTAGAAGCCGAACTCGACGTCGCGCAAGAGGCTCATCTGCGCCTGCTCGAACCGGCGATAACACGATGACATCATCCCAGCGTCACATCCATCTCAGCGGCATCTGCGGAACAGCCATGGCTTCGCTCGCCGGGCTTCTCCAGTTGCAGGGCCACCGCATCACCGGCTCTGACAAGGCCGCCTATCCGCCCATGAGCGACCTCCTGCACACGCTCGGCATTCCTGTCCTTGAGCCTTACGCAGAGTCAAACCTCGATCCCGTGCCGGACCTCGTTGTCATTGGCAATGCGCTCTCACGCGGCAACCCTGAGGTGGAGCGCGTCCTCGACGACCGCATTCCCTTCACCTCCATGGCCGCTCTGCTGCATGACGAGTTCCTCGCTGGCCGCGAGTCGCTGGTCGTCGCCGGCACCCACGGCAAGACCACAACCACCAGCATGCTCGCATGGATCTACCAGGTGGCCGCCCAGGAAAATCCCGCGCTTGAGCCATCCTTCCTCATCGGCGGCGTTGCAGAAAACTTTGGCAGCAGCTTTCAACTGCGCCCCACGCGCACCTTCATCCTGGAAGGCGATGAGTACGATACAGCCTTCTTCGATAAAGGCCCCAAGTTCCTGCACTACTTCCCAGACGCGCTCATCCTCACTCATGTTGAGTTCGATCATGCAGACATCTACGCCGATCTTGAGGCCGTAAAAATCGCATTCAAGCGCCTCGTCAACCTCGTCCCGCGTCGCGGCATCGTCCTCGCCTACGACGGCAGTCCCAATGTCACCGAGTGTGTAAGCCACGCGCTTTGCCGCGTCGAGCGCTACGGCTTCACCGCGCAGGCCCAGTGGCAACTCCGCAACCTGCGGCATGAAGGCGGAAGCATCCTCTGGGAGGTCTGGCACAACGGCAAGCAGTGGGCCCAGTTGCAGATGCAGCTCGCCGGCTAGCACAACGCGCTCAACGCAACCGCGGCAGCTGCGCTCGCAGCCTCGCAGGGCATCAGCGCGCGCGCCATTCAATCCGCGCTGGCCTCCTTCAAGAGCGTCAAGCGGCGTCTGCAGGTGCGCGCGCACATCGCCGGCATCACCATCATCGACGACTTCGCGCATCACCCCACGGCCATTCGCGAAACCCTCCGCGCCCTTCGCTCCGTCTATCCGCAGTCCCGCCTGTGGGCCGTGCTTGAGCCGCGCTCCAATACGCTGCGCCGCAAGGTGCTCGCCGCCGACCTCGTCGAGAGCCTCCGCATCGCCGACCGCGTCATGCTCGCCGCCGTCTACCAGCAGCAGCGCATCCCGGAGCCGGAGCGTCTGCATCCCGAAGAGATTGTGCAGGCCCTCAACGCCGCAGGTACTCCGGCCGAGCTTCATCCCGACGCAGACGCCATCGTCAGCAGCCTCGTCCCTCAACTCAACGCCGGCGATGTTGTCGCCATCCTTTCCAATGGCGGCTTTGACGGCATCTACGAGAAGCTTCCAGCCCGCCTCAGCGAATACACGGAAGCGCAGGGACAAGGCGCATGATCTCTTCCCTGGTAATGCTGTTCACCATCATCGGCCTCGGCGCTCCCGCTGCGCTCGTCTTCATTCCGCTCACGCTCGTCACCGGCAACGCCACGCCGCTCTACAACGCCGCGCAATGGATCGTGCGCGCCAGTTTCCGCCTCGGACGCATCCGCGTAAGAACCGCGGGGACCGAGAATGTCCCGCCTCACACCGCCTGCATCTTCATGGCCAACCATGTCTCAAACCTCGATCCGCCCGCGCTCATTCCCAACATCCCCGGACGCACCTCCGTCTTCCTCAAGCGCTCGCTGATGAAGATTCCCGTGCTGGGCTATGGCATGAAGCTGGGAGAGTTCGTACCCGTCGATCGCGACGGTCGCATCGACAGCGCCATTGAGAGTGTTCGCGCCGCGCAACGCGTTCTGGAAAAGGGCCTGCACATCACCACGTTCGTTGAGGGCACGCGCTCCCGCGACGGCCGCATGCTGCCCTTCAAAAAAGGGCCCTTCTACCTGGCCATGGAAACCGGCGCTCCCTGCATCCCCGTCTCCATCCACGGCACTGAGACGATGATGGCCAAGGGCAGTCTGCGCATCCGTCCCAGCACAGCGCACATCACCTTTCATCCGCCGCTCTATCCTCGCGATTTCGCAAGCCGCGAAGAACTCATGCAAGCCGTGCGGACATCCATCGCATCCGGTCTGCCCGAGTGGATGCGGCGCTGATGCGATAGCGCAAAGCCATGTGCCCGTCGCTAGGGCACAACCATCGCGTTATAGCCATCGCCAAGCAATCTTTGGCTCATGGCAACGGCATCGCTTCGATTGGTAAACGGGCCCACCTGCACGTGGATCAGCCCATCCGCCGCATCGTGCCGCGCCATCGCCGCGTAGCCGCGCTTGCGCAGCGCATTCACCAGCACGCCTGCGTCCTCCGCGTGCGACACCGCTGCAACCTGCACCATCAGCAGTGGCCCCTGCGGTTGTGTCGCCGCCCTGGTCGCAGCCGCGCTGCCCACAGCCGCAGCTCCAGGCAAAGCTCCAGACTGCGCTTGCGGCAAGGCAGGCCTTACCTGCTGTTGCATCGTCGAGGGATTGCTCGGCGCAGCCGGAACCGCCCCCTGCAGTTCGGCCAGCGCGCCTCCATCCGCCGCCGGAGTCTCGTCCGGTTCACCCGCAACAGCCGCTGGCGGTGCCTGATACGGATTCGGCGTTGTGGCAGCAGGCTTCGCGCCGGATGCTGCCGCGGCCGCTGGCATCGCAACGCTAGCCGGCATCTGGGCGCCTTTGGCAGCCTGCTGCGCTGCGCCTCGCCGTCCCGCGGCATAGCCCAGTCCAAAACACAGCCCACACAGCACCAGCAGACCCAGAACTAGCCCCGCCAACATCATCGGACCCAGCGTCAGTTCTGTGTCGTGCTGTTCTTCCGCGGGCTCTAACTCGCCTCCGCCAATTCCTCGTTGCATATCCCGTCCTTGGGTTCAGTGCATCCACACAGACCTGGCACAGCCGCGCTCTCGCTCCGCGTCTTCTTCGCAAATTCTTATATCGCTCAGCTCTGCGCGCCTGCCTGCGGCTTCTCTGTTTCCGTCTTTCCTTGCAGACCCGTCTTCTGCAGCAGCGACAGCAACTCCACCGGCAGCGGAAACACAATCGTCGTATTCTTTTCCACGCCAATCTCCGTCAGAGTCTGCAGATAGCGCAGTTGCAGCGTAATCGGCTGCTCTGCCAGCAGTTGCGCCGCATCCACCAGTCTCTGCGCGGCGTTGAACTCGCCCTCGGCGTGGATTATCTTCGACCGCTTTTCGCCCTCCGCC
>JAJYBT010000081.1 GCA_021778875.1 Acidobacteriota bacterium
CCCGTGGGCCAGCGCAAACTGCTCCGCGCCGGCGCCGACAATATAAACGTGCGGACTTTTCTCCAGCACCAGCCGCGCCGCCTGGATGGGATTGCGCAGCCGCTCCACGCACGCCACGCCGCCGGCCTTCATGCGCCCGCCGTCCATCAGCAGCGCGTCAAGCTGCACGCGTCCGTCTGACGTGAGAAAACTGCCGCGGCCCGCATCGAACGTCGGGTCGTCTTCAAGAATTGTGACCGCTGCCTCGACAGCATCCACAGCCGAGCCGCCGCTCAACAGAACCCGGTAGCCTGCATCCAGCGCATCCTGCACGCCGGCCTCGTGCGCCGCAGCCGCATCCGGCGGAATCGCCCAGGCGCCGCCGTGAACCAGAAGGATCGGATCGTGCGTAACTGGCGAACTCACTCGGATATGGTAGTGCATTCCGCCAGTCAGCGGACGCGCGCACGCCTCTCGACGCGCACAAAGCGGCAACACGCTCGCGCGGAATTCCATGTCAACAGTGCAGCCCGGGCGCGCGCGGCCTAAGTTGCTGAAAAGAATAACGAGATGATCCCCTGTGCCGTTTGCATGGAATTACCGCGACATTCGTTATGCTTGAAACATTCATTAAGAAGAAAGACGTGAACAAGGGAGAGCGTGTCAGTCTCTCCTATCTCGTTTCGGACTCCTTCCGCGGATTCGCTGCCGCAGAGAAGAGGCTGAAAGCACAATCCGGATGCCCGTGCAGCGCGCTTTTGCGCTGTATAGGCGAAGGCATGTGATGCATCTGCATGGGCGGCTCCCCCGGGGGACTCGCCTTTTTCTTTTTCAGCGGAAGAGAAGGCGTACCGTGAAAGGCTGTCCGGGAATGGCGGACAGATGAACGAATCGGAACCTGAATCCCTGGCGATGAACCCGCCGCGGACGCAGGAAAGCAAGCACAGCGGCGCAGAGGATTTGCGCGTGGCGGCCGACATGGTGCTGGAAGAGAGCAGTGTTGAAATCGCCAGGGCGCTCGCCAGGAGCTCCCTGGAAGGCCACCTCCAAAGCGTCAAATTCCTGTACGATTTGGCCGAGTATCACCAGAAGCTCGGTAAAGGCGAGATCGCCCGGCAAATCCGCAGCCTGGCAGGCGAATGGGCGGCAGAACCCGAGTGGCTCGCGGAAATGAGTGAGCAGAACGCGGAAACAGCAGGCGGAAGCCGCGAACCGGAATAGTTGGTACAAGATTCCGGCTGCGCGACAGGACAGCATCCAACAGAAACATGAGCTGACAGCAAGGCGGTGGTGGCTCTCTCTTTGCGCGGGCGAAAATTCCCGCGCGGGGAGCGAGCCAACGCCTCGTCGGCAAAGAAGCAAAGGAAAATACACGCATGAAGCTCACAAAAACAACGTGGATTCGCGCCGGCAGATGGATAGGGATGTCCCTGATCGGTTTGGCATGGGCGTGGGTAGCCTGCGCGCAGACAATCAGCACAACCTCAGTGCAGGGAACGGTGTATCTGGCCAATGGAGCGCCCGGCTCTGGAACGCTGCAGTTGAGTTGGCCTGCCTTCACCACGGCAAGCGGCAACGCCATAGCGGCCGGCCGCACCAGCACAACCATCGGCACGGATGGCTTCGTGAGCGTGAATCTGGTGCCCAACCTGGGCTCCTCGCCTGCCGGCCTGTTTTACACCGCCGTCTATAACATGAGCGACGGCAGCGCAAGCACGGAGTACTGGGTGGTGCCCGCGGCGGCGCAGGCAACCGTCGCGCAGGTGCGCGCGCAGGTGATGCCCGCGGCCCAGGCCGTGCAGGCCGTGACCAAGTCGTATGTGGACCAGGCAATTCAGACCGCGGCGACCTCTCTCTCCCCCTCGGGCGGAACATTGACCAGCCCGCTCTATCTCAGCGGCGACCCCACGCAATCCCTGCAGGCGGCGGACAAGCACTATGTAGACACGAGCTTCGCGCTGGCCCTGCCCTTGTCCGGCGGAACGCTGACGGGCCCCGGCTACGCTGCCTCAGACCCGCCGGGCGGCGCGCTTGCGCGCAATCAATTTGCCACGCAGCACTATGCTGACACCTCGCAACGCTACAACGTGAAAGATGCCGGCGTCGTGGGAGATGGCCGCGCCGGTACGGTAACCACCGCGACCGCTGGCGGCATCACCACCGTGACCTGCAATGCCTGCTCGTTCACATCGGCAGACGTGGGCAAGACCATCAACATTCCCGGCGCAGGAGTCGCCTATCTGCACGGCGGCACGCTCGGCGCCGCGACCGCCACCATCAACTCCAGCGGCGTCGTCACAGGAGTTACGTTTTCCGCCTACAGCGGTCTCCCTGCCAGCGCCACCATCCCGGTCACATTCTCCAGTGCAGGATCAGCCCCGGCTGTGACCGCCAGGGGCTACATCACAACGGATGGCAGCGGCGTGCCCACCATGCACATCTGGGTCGGCGGAATGGACTATACCGCCGCGCCCACAATCTCCGCTGGATGGGCGCAGGATGGCGCAAACCTGCTTCCCGGCGCGGGGCTCAAAACAACCATTGCTTCCGTGGTGGACTCGACGCATGTCACGCTCGCCGCAGCAGCCACAACAGATGTAACGACCGGCGTGAAGGCCTATTACGGCACGGACGACACAACAGCCCTGAACGCCGCCCTGCAGACGATTCTGTCCCAGCCCATCAACTGGACGAATGGAGGCCAGCAATTCTTTGTGCCGTGCGGAACCTATCTGATTTCGGCCCCGCTCACAGTGAACAACAGCAGCGCCATTCCCACCGGATTCAGAATCCTCGGCTCGGCGATGGGCTGCGCGAAGTTCGTCCAGTTGACAGACAACACGCCCATCCTCAACTTTACCCAGGGCGGCGCGTGGGGATTTCAGGTAAGCGATCTCAGCTTCGACTATGCGAATTACCAGTCGCCGAACTTCACCAATTCGGTCAGTGTCTATTTCAACGCCAGCGGGACCGGCAACAACTTCTTCACCTGGGACATGAGCCGCCTGATGTTCTTTGGCGGCTTTCGCGGCATCGGCATCGGCAATACGAACCAGTCCGTGTGGGGATACACCATTGATCGCGTCACGGGCGGCAGCGGCCTCAGCGGAGCCACCCTCTATCTCTCCAACGCAGGCGGAGACCCGCGCATCCAACTCAGGCACATCTACAGCACCCAGACCATCGGCGAGCCCGTTATTTCAACCGGCGTGGCGGGCAGCGTTACCGCATCGTCCATTGAGGCGGACAATGCCTATGGCACTGTCTTCAGCCTGCTGGGAAATCACCTGCAACTGAACGACGCGGAATGTGAGCTGTGCTCCCGAGCCGCGAATGGGCAGTTTCTCGTCGTCGCGTATGCCTCTGACGTGAACGTGCGCGGCTCAGACGATCACGCAATACCGCCGAACATTGGCTCTCCGATTTCGGTGATTGAATACCAAACCACTTCAGCCCCTACGCTTGTCGCGGGCTCAGTGGATATTCAGCAGTCCGTCGTCAAGGTTGATCCCTGCTACGGAATCTCCAGCGGATGCGCGCCGCCCGCGCATTACGCATACATCGGCCAGGACAACCAACTGACGGCGCAGACATTCAAGGGAAATTTTGTTTACGCTGCGCCGCCCGAGACGTTGTCGGGAAGCGGAATGTTGAGCGCCGGCAGTAATGCATTGCTGTTCGGTACTGTCACGCAGCAGAACCTTGCCACGTCCGACGGCATGTACGTGATTCCCAACGCCAGCTCGCCCTATTACGTTGATGCCTCCAGGGCTGTCTATCAGAAGCTCGTGCTGCCGGCGAATATCGGCAATTCCAATTTCTCGTTTCAGAATGGCTGGACAGGCGCAAAGGTTCGTGTGCGGCTGATACAGCCGCCGCAGGGCGCAGGCCCTTTCACCGTGAGCAGCCCGAACAATGTGCTGGGCCTCGTACCGCCTCCCTTGACCAATGGCGCAGGCAGCGGCACGGGCGCAACATGCACGGCGGCAATTGGAAGCGGCGGCGTGAGCAGCGTGTCCTGCTCGGGCGGAACCGGCTATCCGGCCAGTACGCCGATCTGGCTGCAATTCACGGGCGGCGCAACAACGCCGTACGCGCAGGCGGCGGCGTACATTACAACAAATGCAAGCGGCAACCTGACGGGCAATGCGTCGATGGTCTCCAGTGGCGCTGGATATACTTCCGCGCCTGCCGTTGGAGTCGGCCTGGCGTGGAGCGAGCAGACATTCACCTTCAACGAAAGCCTGCAAAAGTGGGTGGCGAACGGTCCGGCAAAACTGTTTGACGGCGTCACTCTGACAACGCAGCAGGCAGTGACGGCTACGGCTACGGCCATTCAGGATACGGGTACCTTATCCGCCTCCGCGCTGTCCACGGACGGCAGCGGCAACGTGAAGGCTGCAAGCACCACTGGAACGGGCAGCGTGGTGCTGGCAAATTCTCCGGCTCTGACCGGAACTCCCACTGCACCAACTGCCGCGCAGGGAACGAACACCACTCAAGTTGCTACGACAGCGTTTGTTCGGACAGCTTTGATGCCTGCTGTACTTATAGGCTCAGGCGATCTTGCTTGTGGTGCTGCTGGAGACTCTACGATTGCAGCGACGGGTACGGCGACTGGCGCAACGGTAAGCGGAACCGGCCCCTATACGGTGACATATACAGTACCTTCAACGACCGTGAATTACTTCAACTACTTTGTTGGCGCGTTCATTCAGGCTCAGGGCTTCAGTCCGAGCGGATTCAACATTGCCGGCACAAGTCCTGCCACCGTGACGGCGGTCACGTCGACCAGCATCACCGTCTCGATGGCTACAAATCCTGGCACGTTTGTGAGCGGCGGAACAATATCGCTGGCTTGTGCAAATCAGACAACGGATGCAGGAACGGGTGGAAGCCCGTTTATATTTTCCACAGCATACACAGTTCCCGCGAACTACTTTGCTGCGGCAGGGGCAAGTCTTAGCACTGAGTATCAACTTCAGTCATTTAATTTCACTTCGGGCACAAACCCCAACTTGGTTTTCTCGCAGAGACTGAATAACTATGGTTACGTCGCCCTGAATGGAGGGCCTATTCAGACAGCGAATTGGAGTGGTGGCACGCTGGGAATAGGCTTCCGAACCATTTCGATTAGTCCTTCCCATGTCATTGCATCGACACTTGGAATCTGGGGGGTCGGAGCCAACCAGAACGGGCAAAACTACTCCACCGGCCCATTCGCTACTACAACAGCGGCGCAACCACTGACGCTAGTGGCACAATACACTAACGTCTCTGGAGTTGCCCTAGGAACTTACACGAGCGGCGGAACGATTACAGGTTCGGCTGGCCAGACCTGCACACTCAGCAGCTTCAACGGTGCAACAGGCACGACAGCCACAGTCGCACTCACGGGCACCAATGTCGTCGCGTCGGGAACGGCGCTCACGATGACCTATCGCGGGTATGGGGCAACAGCAGCACCCACCTCCGCGACACTCGGCAACGGAACTGCCACATGCTCTGGCGCCGCAACGATTACATCGACAATCGGGCCACAGCAGGGAATCGCTGTTCTGTTGCAGACGTTGAGGGTGGCTCCGTAAGGATCAGCGGAGCCAGGTTGATCGCAGCGATTGAGGACCATTGGGCGGCTTTGGCAGCCTCCCACTGGGCTTTTACGCTGACAGCGGGCGGAGGACAAGTGTCAGGTTCAAGCGGAGAAGGACTGCACGCGCAGCAGGACAGCGCATGGCCGTGGGCGCTTGACAGGGATGAGCTGGAGCGGTTCGGACTCATCCTCGACCAGCGCCCGGCAAGCCTGCGCGGGCGCACCGTGGCCATTGCGCTGGCTCGTGGACTGTTGCGTGTGCGCACGCGCGATGGCTCCACGCAGCCGCTCAAGGCGAATGCTGCGCAGCATGCCTTCGAGCTGCGGCGCGGCCGGCGCAACATCGTGCTGAAGGCGCGGCAGATGGGCCTGACCACATGGGCCGCCGCGCGCTTTTTTCTTAAAACAATCATGCAGCCGGGGACGCTGACCCTGGAGGTGGCGCACACGCAGGAGGCCGCAGAAGAGATCTTCAGGATTGTGCATCGCTTTCTGGACTGGCTGCCGGATACGCTGCGGGACGGGCCGCTGAAGACTTCGCGCGCCAATGTGCGACAGATTGCTTTTCCTGCGATGGATTCGCAATACATGGTCGTCTCTGCCGGCGAGCGCAACGCGGGCCGCGGACTGACGGTGCAGAATCTGCACTGCTCGGAGCTTGCGCGCTGGCCCGGCGATCCCGCCGAGACACTGGCAGGGCTGCGCGCGGCGCTTGCGCCCGGCGGCGAGCAGATTCTGGAATCGACGCCGGATGGCGTGGGCGGATGCTTTCACGAGGAGTGGCAGCAGGCAGCGAAGACAGGCACGGTGCGGCATTTCTTCCCCTGGTGGATGGAGCCGCGCTATCGCGCCGGCGCGGTGGACGCGGCAAGCCTGACCGGGGACGAGCGCGAGCTGATGGCGCGCGCGCATCTGGACCTGGAGCAGATCGGATTTCGGCGCCAGGTGCGCGCCAACTTTCGCGGACTGGCGCGCCAGGAGTACGCCGAAGACAGCGAGAGTTGCTTCAGGGCAAGCGGCGACTCGGTCTTCGAGCTTGAGGCAATTGAAGCGCGCATGGCGACGGCTCCGAACGCGGCCGGGCGGCGGCGCAATGGCGAGCTGGAGATATGGCTGCCGCCCGTAAAAGGCAAGGAGTACCTGGTCGCTGTGGACCCCGCCGGCGGCGGCAGCGAAGGAGACTACTCCGCCGCCGAGGTGCTGGAACTGGAGACAGGCCTGCAGTGCGCGGAGTTTGCCGGTCACGTGGGCGGGCTGGAATTGGCAAGGCTGGTGACGGCGCTGGCGCGCGAGTACAACGAGGCGTGGCTGGTGGTGGAGCGCAACAATCACGGCAGCGGCGTGCTGGCGCTGGCTCAGACTGCGTGCGGCTACAACCGCATATATCATCAGGGCGGCCAGCCGGGATGGCTGACGACATCCGTCAGCAGGCCAGCCGTGGTGGGCAAACTCGGCGCCGCTCTGGTGGAGCAGCCGGAGCGCTTCCTGAGCCGGCGACTGCTGGCCGAGTGCCGCAGCTTTGTGCGCCTGCCCAACGGCGGCACTGGCGCGCGCGCGGGCATGCACGATGACCGCGTGATGGCCATGGCGATCGGGCATGCGGCGCGAGCTGAGCTGCTGGAATGTGGAAGAAAGAGCTGACAGCTTTCGAATGCCGGCAGCTTTCTTGCCCGCAACGCTTAGAATGCGAATAAGCAATTCACACACGGCAGGAGACGGTCTTGGCGGTTCTGGCAGTGCAGCATATCCGGCGGATGCGGGGCGGCGCGCAAGGCCAGTTGATGTTGGGATCCGACGGTCACGCCTACGTCGTGAAGTTCCAGAACAACCCGCAGCACGTGCGCGTGTTGGCCAATGAGTTGCTGGCCTCGCGACTGGCGGTGGCCGCAGGGCTCACCGCTCCCGAGGCCGAGCTGGTTGAGGTGACAAGCTGGCTGGTGGACAATACACCGGAGCTGGAGATCGACCTGGGCCGGACCCGCGCGCGATGCCAGCCGGGCTTGCAGTTCGGGTCGCGCTTCGTGGGCGGATTGATGCCGGGACAGGTGGTGGATTATCTGCCCGAGGAGCAGTTGAGCGAGGTGCGAAACCTGGGCGAATTCGCCGGCATCCTGGCGCTGGACAAGTGGACCGGCAATGCCAACGGGCGGCAGGCGGTGTTTGCGCGCAGGCAGCGCGAGCGGCGTTACCGCGCCGTCTTCATCGACTACGGGTATTGCTTCCACGCCGGAGAATGGACATTTGCGGATATTCCGCTGCGTGGTGTTTACTACCGCAACGATGTATACCGCGGGATAACAGGCTGGGAATCATTCGAGCCCTGGCTGACGCG
>JAJYBT010000082.1:0-4311 GCA_021778875.1 Acidobacteriota bacterium
GCACAGCGGGGTTCCGGCGCAGCCTGGCGCAGCAGGGAGAGGGTACAGCCGCTCGCCTTCACCGCGCCCCAGTATTCCGCCGCCTGCGCCGTTCTTGCCCACGCACCGAACAAGGCGCGTCGCCGCGTACGATTGGCGACGCTCTCCAGCCTGGATGCGAGCGATTGCAGAGGACCGGACAGCGTCCAGGCGCATCGCGCCCCCATCCGGTCCAGCCAATATCCGTGGTACATGGCGGTAAGCCGCTGGGTCTGTGCGTTTCTTTGTCCCAGCTGGAAGAGCCGGTACGGATCTAGCTCCCCGCTTGCGCGCCATGCATTCTTAAAGTAGGTCGTTAACTGCTTTGAGTTCTTATGGGTCAGCAGGCGGCTGGGCTCAAAGACGATCTCAACGCCCGCTAAATACAGGCGCAGTCCCAGCTCCATCTCTTCATCGGAGGCGCGCAGATTCTCCTGGAAGCCGCCGTGTTGCAGAAACACATCACGCCGAATCGAGCAGTTCAACCCAAACCACACCATCCGCTCAATGGCTTCTCCCACGGACTCTGACTCCGGCGCGGAGAATGCTGTGCGAAATCCGTCGAGCGTCTGCTTCCATGCCTCGTGCAGGCACTCATCCACATAGGATTCAAGCGGCGTGGCGCGGTCTTCTTCCACCTGGCTGCAGACGGCGATCTGCCGGTAGCCGGGAACCGCAGCATGATGCCGCATATGCACGGCAACCAGATCCGGCTGAGCAATCACATCATCGTCCAGAAAGAGAACAACGTCACCCCCGGCCTCGCGCGCTCCCGTATTGCGTGCTGCCGGAAGGCCCCGGTTCTCCGGATGAAATACCCAGCGAATCGTGGCGTCGCCGGCGAACTCCTGCGCGATGGCGCGCACCTCTTCCGCTTCGCCGTCACAAACCACGATGATTTCGCAGCATGGATACGTCTGATTCTGCAGGGAGTTCAGCGTTGCGCGCAGCAGCGCGGGCCGCTTCCACGTCGTCACCACCATGCTGCATCGCAGTGTGCAGGCAACCTGTGCTGTCGTGCTCATGGTTGCAGCGCCCCCGCCATCTGTTGCCGATAGAGAGGCATGGCTGTGCGCGGGAACCATACGGCCAGGTAAGTGGCACCGCTCACAACGGCTGCCGCCAGTATCCAGAGCTCGGGCCAACGCGCAGAGGTCATCGCGATCAGTAGGACCTCCGCCGCCATCAGCGCGAAGGGTACTGCGACGCCGTCAATCCAGACGCGTGTAATCGCCCGGAGCCGTGTGCCGGAAAGCCTGCTGGCCGCCAGCGTAAACCAGCCTGCGTGTAGGACAAGCTGCGAAATGGCAAGCCCCGCAGCCAGCCCGACGGCTCCAAACCTGCCGACCAGCAGAAGCGCGCTGACGACGCTGACGGTTCCGCTCCAGATGGAGATCGAGGCAGCCTCTTTGATCTTTGAGCATGCATATAGCAGCAGGTCAGATGAGTACGCAACAGCATGGGCAAACGCCGCCAGCAACAGCCACTGCATCACCGGCGCCGCGTCTCCGTAGGGTCTTCCTGCCCACAGTTCGATCAGTGGCCGGGCAAAATAGCAACCCAGCAGAAGGAAGGGAATGGATGCACCGAAGATGAGCTTCTGAAAGCTCAGATACGTCCGCTGCAGCGCTGCCGCATCGTTGCGAGCATGCGCATTGGAAAGCAGCGGCAACGCTACGTTCGCACCCTTGTCCACCAGGTTCTTGAACTGCGCGGGTAGCTTGCTGGCAAGCCCGTACAGCGCAGCGTCTCGCATTGAGCCGAGAGCTCCGATCATGGTCCACACCAGAAGATCAAACAGGGAAGCGGAGAGGTTTTGCAGAAACGCCCATTTGCTCACAGCAATCAGGGGCTTCAGCCTGTCCCATTCAAAACGATGCAGAGTCAGCCGAGCTCCGGGCACACAGGCCGGCAACGCCGCTCCCAGCAGTGCAAGTCGCAGCACCGTTGCAGCAAGCACGGCCAGTGCAAGGCCAACAATGCGAAAGCCCGCAGCCAGCACATAGATGGACAGTACAGCCTGAACGGTTGTGGAGATCAGCTGCACATGATTGATGCGGTCAAACCGGTTCGAGGCCTGGTACGCCTGTTCCACCGCCATGCCGGGAAAGCTCACCAGCACGATGCATGCGGCGATGAGAAAGACGATGGAGGCCTCGTGAAGATATGCGCCAGGAATCTTGAACGGCCCTGGAAGCAACGCGGCAATCCCGCTGAAGATAGCAGCGCCCGCCGCGCCAAGCACGCCAAGTGCTACAAAGCTCGTGCTCAGCAGGGCATTCAGCCCCTCTGCATTCTGATGCGAAGCCTCAGCCACATACGCCTGCACCAGCACGCTGGAGATCCCCATGTCCAGCAGGTACAGTGTGCTCGATAGCGACATTACAAAGAGAAACAATCCGTATTCAGGAACCGCAAGATGCCGCGTGATGTAGGCCGTGAGTCCAAAGCTGATGCCGACCTGGTACAGATACCCGATATAGTTCCAGACAATGTTTTGCGCCGTGCTGGCCTGCCTGGATCTTCCGGCAATAAGGGTCTTCAGAAAAGTCAGCATCCGGTCGGCTCAAGGTGGTTTGGAGTCGGCAAACGTCTGAAATCAGAATACGGTTGTCTGCAGAGAATCTTAACGCGAAAGTCGGTTGCCGATGCGTCGAAGCAGATGTGTGACGCGCGACGGTAACGGCAGCCAGTAAGGCCAGGCCACCCGGCGTACAGCACGCAGAATCTCCGGGCTTGTCATCCGCTGCTGATGCAGATAGCCGCGCAGCCAGTGAAAGTAGAATCGCCGCTCTGCTTCATCGCGGGTTGTTCGCTTGGTCCGGTGCCAAATAGACGTCGCATGGCACCGGTAGCGGTCTGTGTGCTGCTCGGTCACATAGACCGGCACGTTCAAGTAGGCCTTCGTCAGGAATGCCGCATCTTCATAGAGCTGGTATGTCGATGGACGGAAGTCCTCCACAAATCCGCCGATCCGGTCGAAGGCTGTTCGTCGCAGCAGAAAACTGGATGGGCACGGAGCTCCAAAGGTCCCGAACGGATAGCTCGCCGCCAGCAGTTCCGGCGGGAAATACAATCTGCCTCCCGGCGCAACCGGGGGCACATGATTCCTTTCCTCCGCGTTTGCGTCCCAGTCGTGCCAGTACTCACTCGGGCCGCAGACGAGTCCCGCATCCGGATTGGCCTGCATGGCCGCCACCTGCATCTCCAGCTTGCCGGGTAGCCAGACATCATCCGCATCCAGAAAGGCCAGAAACTCGCCGCCGGCATGCTCCGCGCCAAAGTTGCGCGTACGGGTAACACCAAGGTTGGCGTGTCCCGCGTGCTCGAAGATGCGGATATTCTGGGGGTAGTGTGCAGCGTAATCTGCAGCTATCCGCGTACTGCCATCCGTGGCTCCATCGTCGATCAGCAGCAATTCCCAATGCGAGTAGGTCTGCGCCAGTACGCTCTCAAGGGTCTCCGGCAAAAAGCGCTCGCAGTTATGAAATGGAAGTATGACCGATACAAGGCCGGGCGTTGTGTGCATGAGGATTCACGCAGAAGCGGATTTCACGGCTTTGATCCCAAGAATCAATTCAAAGTCGGGATCATTATATGCGAGCTCGTCCTGCGTCAGTTCTTCCTGAACCAGCCCCTGCAGAAAGGCTGTCGTCGTCAGAACATTGCCATAGGAGCGCACGTCAACGCGGTCTTCTCCGAATACGGCGCCAAAGGCAAGCCGCGCCGAACGCGCCGTGAAGCGCCACCAATCCTCGCCCGCTCCCGCCACCAGGCTTTGCGGAACCCTGGGCGAAATGCCGGGCACAGTCGCCAGCAGCGTGCCGCCGGGCTTAAGCATTTTGTGGGCCGCACGAATAGCTGCGGCGTAGTCGCGAATCAGAAAGATGGTCTGCGTGCAAAGAAAGCAATCTAAGAGATTCTCTGGCGCCTCTTCAGGCCGCGCCAAATCCACCGTCATCGTGCGCAAAGTATTGCTCTCGTTGATGTCCAGAACATCCGACTGGAGCACCCGCCCTGCTCCAAAGCGTTGCGTGTACTGCGGGCTTTCCATCTCAGCCACGCGCCCGCGAATACATTCCTGGTGCGCCGCAAGAAATTGCTCAATATAAAACCGGTCAATATATTGACCGCGGCGGCCGCCAAACTCCGGGCGATAGGGCTGAACTCGTCGCAGCACGGACCAGTCCGTAACCCGATCCAGGTGTATCAGGCTCTTTTGCGCCGCCTTTTGCCTGCTGCGCAGCCACTGCCGTACCGGGACAGGCACCAGATGTTTCAGCGTGCTCAAGC
>JAJYBT010000082.1:4321-7872 GCA_021778875.1 Acidobacteriota bacterium
CGAGTGTTTGCGCATGCAGCCGGCACGTGGAAGCCACGCAGAACCGATCGCTTGCCATGGCATGCCAGCTTGAGAGAAAGCTGGTGCGTGGGCCTATTATAGGTCTAACCCTATGTGGCAACAAGGCATCGCAGGGCAGGATCAGCCGCTGCCGAATGCTCCGGGTAAAAGCAATGGAGATCTCTGTCGTCGTTCCAACGTTCAACCGGAAGGAAACCGTGAAGCGCTGTCTCGCGACGGTGTTTTCGCAACGGCTACCCGCGTCGCAGCTTGAGGTGATTGCCGTCGTCGATGGCTCCACTGATGGCACGGCAGCCGAACTACGACGGCTGGAGCCGTGGTGCGACTTCCGCGTCATTGAGCAGGAAAACCGAGGACTCGCCGGCGCTCGAAATACCGGCTTCCGCGCAGCGCGTTCCGGGCTCGTGCTCTTTCTGGACGATGACATGCTCTGCGATCCGCATCTGGTCGCCCGCCACATTCAGGCGCATAAGGACCGCGACGGCCTCGTAGCCTTCGGAGCTATATTCCTCAGTGAAGACAGCCCTCCAAGCCTGGCTGCGGAGTGCTTCCATCGCGAACTCGGCGCCTTCTCCCTGCGGCAGAAGCAAACACCGGCACTGGCGTGGAAACTGACCGACTGCGTCTTCAGCAACTCCTCCATCGCCTGCAATCTGCTGGCCGAGGCTGGCGGGTTTGATGAGAACTTCAGAATGCGCGAGGACCTTGAACTGGCCGTCCGCCTTGCCTCGTGCGGCGTGGACTTCCACTTCCTTGCGGACGCCGTCGCCTGGCAGTACTACGACAAGACCTCTTCGGATCTGATTCGCGACGCGCATGCCTTTGCCCGTGCAGATGCCGAATTTGCGCGCAAGCATCCGGAGCTTGAACTGGAAGGGCAGGTCGTGTGGTTACGCCGGCAGACGGGGTGGAAGCACCGGCTTCAGCGCCGCATCGCCCGTCATCCTGCCATCGTGGATATCCTGCTTGCCCCGTTCTGCGGCATGGCAGAGAAGGGAATCCACATCCCCGCCGTGCGCAATGCAGGCGTACGCGCGTTACAAATCCGGCGCAGAATACACTGGCTTCACACCGTGACAGCGTTAGGCGCGCTCAAGGCAACAGGCAGCCAGTAATGCAGCCTGGATGCATGGCTGCATCCGCCCTCCTGCGCAAAGTTACCTGCGCTGCGAGTTCCTTCTGTTTCGGAAATAGAGGCGCACTCCGGCAATGCCTGCCTTGAAGTACAGGCGCCATCCGCCGCGAATAATCCGTCCGGGCTCCTGCGGATTGCGCGACCAGGCCAGTCTTCTGCGGAGCAGCCGCCCACTGAGAAAACGGATCAGATCGAGCCGGTGGCTCGGAAACTCAAAAAACAGCAGCAGCCAGTAGGCGATCGAACTGGAAGCTTCCTTCTCCAGATCCAGCGGCTTGTTCGGGTGTATGACGATGGCTGCGGGCACATGCACTGCCGTATAGCCCTTGCTCAGCAGGGTGGCAAAGGCATGGCTCTCCTCGGCCAGCCACAGCGGAGCTCCGCGTCCCAGTCGCACATCGAATCCCTTCCAGCCTGAGCACGCGGATTTGCGCAGGGCCATGTTGGTTCCGTAGCCCAGCCCGCCGTACGTCACAATCTCAAACCATTGCGGGTCCTTGCTGCTGATGTAGCGCGGAAGGGCGTTGCTAACCGCGGACTCCGCCATCTCCGCCGGAAAAGTATCGCCTGTCACCACTGCCACGTTGGCGTCTTCAAACGGCTCCAGCATCAGGCCAAGCCAGTTCTCCCGGGGCTGAGCATCATCGTCAAGAAATGCGATGATCTCGCCGCTTGCCAGCTCAACTGCCCGGTTTCTGGCGTGGCTCAGGCCGGGTCGAATCTCCACCGCATAGCGTGCATTGAATTCTTTGGCGATAGCCTCGGTATGCGCATCGCCCGGCGTGTTGTCGATGACAAGGATTTCCCCGGGCGCGGGGTCAAGCCTGCTGACGCTGGCCAGGCAATTCCGCAGCAGCTCCACGCGGGCGCAGGTACAAACCACCACAGAAGCCGCCAAGAGCGAGTCCTTGCCTGAGATATTCAGATGAGATGCTGCAGGATCACTCGCCGAGGCGCTCAATGCGCAAACCTCCGTTGCATCTATTGCAAATCAAAACGCCCGTGGTGAATAGTTTCCAATTAGATACCGGCACTGTAGCCGGCATCCCCCTGCGCGTTCGGTCCTCGGCAACACTGCCAGTCTATCAGACTGCAACAAATGCAGATCTTGCCAGTCCATCCCATGTTTTTCCATGTACCGCTTTGGAACATAGGGCGGCAGCAAACGCCACAGCGGAGCTGCGCAAACCGGCGAACAACCGATCAGCGCAGGCCTCCGCCGGCTGAGTATTCCTCTGTCTCCGTGCTTCTTTATACGGCTGCGGGCGTCTCCGTGGTCTCCTTTTGCCGGCGCAGAGAGAGCTGGGTGAACCACTCATAGAAGGTCGGCAACAGGAACAGTGTCAATCCCGTGGAACTGATAAGGCCGCCAATCACCACGGTCGCCAGGGGCCTCTGGACCTCAGCGCCCGTGGATGTGGAGATCGCCATAGGGATAAAACCAAGGCTTGCGACCAGTGCCGTCATCAGCACCGGCCTCAGCCGCCTCGCCGCGCCCTGTTCAATGGCGATATGCAGGGGTATGCCGCTGTTGTTCATCTGGTTAATTGAGCTCACCAGAACAACTCCGTTCAGCACAGCCACGCCGAACAGCGCAATAAAGCCAACCGATGCGGACAGGTTCAGGTTGAGGTGGGTGATCCACAATGCGGCAATTCCACCCACCAGCGCAAAGGGCACGTTTACCAGAATCAATACCGCATGCTTGATGGAGTTGAATGTCATGTAGAGCAGCCCCATAATGATGGCCAGCGCCAGGGGAATCAGGAGGAACAGGCGCTTCATGGCCCGTTGCTGATTCTCAAACTGGCCTCCATAAGAGATGGAGTAGCCCGGCGGCAACTGCACCTGATCGTTGATGCGCTGCTGTACCTCAGCCACAAAGCTGCCCAGGTCGCGGCCGCGCACATTCGACATCACCACCATCCGGCGCTGTCCTTCTTCGCGGTTGATGATCTCGGAACCGAAGGTGATGCCGACGTCCGCCACCTGGCCCAGTGCAACCTCCTCGCCGCCCGGTGCGCGAATCGAAATGGCACGAATGGCAGCAGGATCAGTCCGGTACGTGTCCGGCAGGCGAAGCACAATGGAGTAGCGCCGCTGGCCATCGATCATCTCTGACACGGGCAGACCCGACGCACCCGCCTGGATGGCCTCCTGCACGTCGGTCACGTTGAGCCCGTAGCGCGCCAGCGCATCTCTCCGCGTCCGCACCGTGAGTTCCGGCACGCCGGAGTTCATCTCCATCTGTGCGTCTGCGGCTCCACGAATCGAACGCACCTGCCGCAGCGCCTTCTGCGCCAGCTGGTTCAGCTGGGCAAAGTCGTCTCCATAGATCTTGATGGCAAGATCCGCCTTTACGCCCGAGACCGTCTCATCCAGCCGCATCGCCATC
>JAJYBT010000083.1 GCA_021778875.1 Acidobacteriota bacterium
GTGCACATAGGTGCGCAGCAGCTCCGTATTGTCGTAGAGCATCTTCTCGAAGTGCGGCACCACCCAGCGTTCATCCACGCTGTAGCGATGGAAGCCCCCGGCAAGCTGGTCGTAAACGCCGCCTTTGGCCATCTTCTCCAGCGTTACCAGAAAGGCATTGCCGGCCTGCGCGTTGCCGCGATGCAGCGCAAGCTCCAGCAGCAAGTCCAGCGCCGCTGGATGGGGAAACTTGGGTTGCGCTCCGAATCCGCCATTGCGCGCGTCAAACTGCGCCAGCGCGGAGCCGGCAATCTTGTCGACCAGCGAAAGCGTCAGATCGGCTCCCCGGCCCGAGAAGCTTTCGTTGTGTTCAATCGCAGCCATCACGCTGGCAGCCGACTCCAGCGCCTCCTCGCGCCGTTCGCGCCACACCTGCGCCATGGTCAGCAGCACACGACCAAAGCCCGGCCGGCCGTAGCGATCGTCCCGCGGGAAATAGGTGCCGCCAAAGTACGGGCGTCCATCCGGCGTCAGAAATGCGGTCAGCGGCCATCCACCCTGCCCGCTGATAGCGGACACCGCCGCCTGGTAGCGCGTATCCACATCCGGACGCTCGTCGCGATCCACCTTGACGGCGATGTAGTGGTCATTGATGACTCGCGCAATCTCAGGATCTTCATACGACTCACGGTCCATCACATGGCACCAGTGGCACCACACCGCGCCAATGTCCAGCAGGATTGGCTTGTTTTCATCCCGCGCCAGAGAAAATGCCTCCGGGCCCCATGCGTGCCACCGCACTGGCTGATGCCGCGCTGAGCGCAGGTAAGAGGAGGCTGCATGTTCCAGTTGATTCGAAGCACCGTGAGTTGGGGAAGAATCCGCTTGCATGGGCTGAGCATACATGGAAAGAGCCCGAAGCGGCCAGCGCTCCGGGCTCCATGCAAATTCGCAATCTGTGCGAGAGCAGCGGCTCTTATGCTTTGGCCAGCTCAGCCTGGATGGCTGCGACAAGCTCCGGCGCGTCGGGCGCGGTGTCCGGAGCAAAGCGCTGCACCACCTCGCCGGAACGGCTTACCAGAAACTTCTCAAAGTTCCACAGAATCTCCGGCTCCTGGTTAGGCTCGATGCCGTACCCGCGCAGCTTTTGCGCAAACGGTACCTCTGCCACGCTCACAGCCTTGGGCTGTGCCGCAATCAGCGTGGCATACAGGGGATGCTTCTCCGCGCCGACCACGGTGATCTTACTGTACATGGGAAACTTGACGCCATAATTCGAGGTGCAAAAGGTCTGGATCTCCTCGTCTGTGCCCGGCTCCTGGCTCTTGAAGTCATTGGCCGGAAAGCCGGTAATCGCCAGCCCCTGACCACGGAATCGTTCGTACAGATTCTCCAGCCCCTCATACTGCGGCGTCAGGCCGCACTTGGAAGCCACATTTACCACCAGCAGAACTTTGCCTTTGAACTCTGCAAGCGATGCCTCTTCGCCGCTGATCTTGCGAACGGGGATGTCATAGATGGATGCACTCATGCTGTTTCTCCTTCGCTTCGAACTGTGTATTTAGTACACGGTGGATATCGCCGACCTCAGGCCAGCAGCTTCTTTGCCACCTGGATGTACAACTCAACTGCCTCAAGCAGTTCCTTCTTGGCCAGCTTCTCAAAGGGCGTGTGCGCCACGTGGATGGATCCCGGTCCAAGCAGCAGAGGTTCGCCCCAGTTGCTCAACTGCGGAATGTCCGTCGTAAACTTGGCGATCATGGTCGGCAAACCCTCCACTGCGCGCAAGCGCACAAAGGGAATCTCAAGCGTGAAATCCACGTCTGCCAGGCCCGCGGTGGCGTCCAGCAGGGCTTTGCGCACGGGGGCCGAGTCCCCTACCAGCCGCACCAGCACCTGCGCCTCTGCCTTGTCCGCAATCACGTTGGGAGCGTATCCGCCATGCACCTGGCCGATGTTCAAGGTGCTCGGTCCCACGTCCTCCGTCACGGGCAACTCCAGTGCCAGCAATTTGCCCAGTGCTTCCACCAGCTTGTGAACCGCGCTGTCTCCGAGTTCGGGATACGCCGAGTGCGCCATCTTGCCGGTAGACTTGAGCACCGCGCGCAGAGCACCCTTTGAGGCCAGGGCCAGGCGATTATCGGTCGGCTCACCGTTGATCAGGTATCGGCTTCCCTTTGGCTTCAGGTTGGCCACCTTGGCGCCAGCGGAATCCCGCTCCTCGCCAGAGACAAAGAGCAACCCGACGCGCAATCCCGACGCGCGGAGCGACTCGGCTGCCGCAACTTGCGCGGCAATGATTCCCTTGGCATCTGAGACGCCGCGACCGTACAGGAACTCCGCATCCTCCCTGTAGGGGATGTAGGGCGGAACCGTGTCCATATGCGTGGAGAAAACAAGTTCCGGAGTCTGCCCCGCGATGCCTGCATACACATTCCAGCGCGGGCCGGCGTTCGCGCTCTCCGGCGGCTGCGGTACCGCGGTCTTCTCTGCATCCCAGCCACGAGCAGACAGAAAATTCGCCAGAAAATCGCCCACAGCGCCTTCGTGGTAGGTGGTGGACTCAATTTCGACAAGCTGCCGGGTGAACTGTATCGGATCAAGCGGAGAGATTTCGGACATGATACTGCCAGAATACCTTACGTAACTCAGCCGCTATTTTGAAGTTATGGAACTTCTGCCACCGAAACGGGGCTGCCTTTTGACGTTCTTGAACGATTTACTTCAGCCGGATTCGTTCCCGTCCGATGGCAGGTGAGCGCGTAATATAGTTTTCAGGATGATGAACATGCTCTCCGCAGCCCTCCCGAGCGAACAACCCGGGCATGCCAAACTGCGCAGCGTTGCACTGCGCGGTCCCGCGGGCCGTCTGGAAGCTGTTCTGAACGAGGGCAGGCCCGACGCGCCATATGCCGCGTTGGTGTGTCATCCGCATCCCAAGGGCGGCGGCACCATGCACAACAAGGTGGTGTACCACGCCATGAAGACCCTGAACGCCCCGGAGTGGGGCTTCGGCTGCCCGGTGCTTCGGTTCAACTTTCGCGGAACGGGCCTGAGCGAGGGCAGCCACGATGGACGGGCAGAAAGCGAAGATGTGCTGGCTGCGATGCGCTGGCTTGAAAACGCATTCAACCGTCCGCTTATTGTGGCAGGCTTCA
The DNA here is from genome assembly GCA_021778875.1 of Acidobacteriota bacterium. The sequence continues at coordinate 3,138 of JAJYBT010000083.1, forward strand.
GCTTTGGCGCGGCGATGGCGCTGCGCGCCTGCTGCCACGCGAGCCGCGCGGAGACGCACCCTCTGGTATCCGCACTCGTCGCACTCGGTTTGCCCACGCGGGCTGAGGGCCGGGAGTACCACTACGCCTTCCTGTCCGGATGTACAATCCCCAAATTATTTCTGAGCGGCGACAGCGACCAGTACGCATCCGCGGATGACCTGCGCCGGGCTGCTTCCATCGCGGCAGAGTCCAGCAGGCTGGTGCTGCTGCCGGGCGCCGATCATTTTTTTGCCGGTCAACTTGAGGCGATGCAGACTGCGCTCGCCCATTGGCTGAAGGAGCAAACGTCATGAGCCCAGTCAGCGATTCTGTTTACGATCTGCTGCACGCTGAAGCTTCTGAGATTTTTACCGGGGCTCTGGCGGCCTGCGATATCGCAACGGCCTTCGACCGCCGCATTCGTTTCAGCGGCAACACGCTGGAACGCCTGTTGCCCGATGGCATCGGACCGGAGACCATCAACCTCGCGGATTACAAGCGCATCTACGTAATCGCCATGGGCAAAGCAGCCGGCTCCATGGTGGATGTTCTGCTGGACCGTATGAAACGCCGCGCGGGTATGCGCGGAATCTGCTGCTCCAAGTACCTGCCTCAGAAGCGCAACTGGCGCTTTCGTTACTTCGAGGGCGGTCATCCCCTGCCCAACGACGACTCCTTTGCGGCAGCCCGCGCGGCGCTAGCCATGCTGAAGAAGGCCCGGAAGGATACGCTGGTTTTCTTCCTCATCTCCGGCGGCGGATCCGCCATGTTTGACCTTCCACTGGATGAGCAGATCAGCCTGGAAGACACCATGGCTTTCCACCAGGCACTGCTGGCCTCCGGTGCGCCAATCAACGAGATCAACACCTTGCGCAAACACTTTTCGGCGGTAAAGGGTGGGCGGCTGGCCATGGCCGCGCCAGAGGCCACCAAGGTCTCCATCCTCCTGCCGGACGTGCCCCTTCGCACACTCGACGCTCTCTCCTCTGGGCCCACCTCGCCCGACCAGTCCACGGTGGATGACGTGCGCGCCATCCTGGCAAAGTACGATCTCGCCAGCAAGCTGCCCGCCTCCGTTCGCAACTTTTTTGAGCGTGCCGACCTGCCGGAATCGCCGGGCAATAAAGGCTGGCGCCCCGGCTTTCTCCCCAAGCTGACGCGCGTGGGTTCGACCGTGCCGCGCAGCGTTACGGCTGCGGCCAACATGACCGGCGAGCACGAGGCGTTCCGCGATTCGGTATTCGAGCTACTGCTTTCGAGCCACGACCTGGTGGAAAATGCCCGGTCGCTGGCCCAGAAAGCCGGCTACTTTGTGGCAGTGGACAACTCCTGCGATGACTGGGATTACGCCGATGCCGCGCGCTATCTTCTCGAGCGCTTTCACGAGATGCGCAGGGACCACCCGCGTTTCTGCCTGATCTCTGCCGGCGAACTGACGGTAACCATGGACCGCGCACCGGGGGCTGGCGGGCGGAACCAGCAATTTGCACTATCCTGTGCCTTTGACCTTGCCAAATATCCCGGGGAATTGCTTACTGTTCTGAGCGCCGGGTCAGATGGTATCGACGGCAATACCCAGACGGCAGGCGCCATCGCCGATCCCACGACCATGGCACGCGCTCGCTCGTTTGGCTTCGATCCCGAGGAGTCGCTGCGCAGCTTTAACGCCTGTCCGCTCTTCACCGCTCTCGGGGACTCCGTGGTAACCGGACCTACCGGGCATAACCTGCGCGACCTGCGCCTTCTCATCGCAGACAAGCGCTAGAAACGTAGTTTCTTCACTGAGCAATTTGCTTCCGCAGTTGGCGATTCGGGCCTACGTTGTAACATTAGCTTTTCAGCCTATTCTCGTTTCAGTTCAGGATTTCGCTCGTGGCTCGCAAAGCAACCCGTAAAGCAGTCGACAAGACGCCCGATATCCGCGCTGTAGCCGCATTGGCCAAGGTATCCATCGCGACCGTCTCTAGAACCATCAACGGCTCACCCGTGGTAAGTGACCGGTTGTCCAAGCGCGTCTGGCAGGCCATCGAGCAGCTGAACTACTTTCCGAATACGCAGGCGCGGAGCCTGGTCTCGGGCCGCAGCCGCATCCTTGGCATCATCGTTGAAAACATTACCAATCCGTTCTTCCCAGAGCTGATCCAGAGCTTTGAGGAGATTGCCGTGGCCAATGGATACGAGATCCTCGTCAGCTCTTCCAACAGCGATCCCGCCGTGCTGACCACCTGTGTCCGCCGCATGATTGAGCGCAAGGTGGAAGGCGTCGCGGTGCTTACCTTCGGCGAAGAAGAGACCGTGCTGGAGCATCTGACGTACCACGATATTCCAATCGTGCTGGCCGAGTTTCGCCTGGAAGATCCCAAGTCCAGCACCATCCTGCTGGACTACAGCACCGGGATTCACGCAGCCATCCATCACCTCGTTGAGTTGGGCCACCGCAAGATTGCGTACCTTGCCGGGCCACACGCACTGCATTCTGCGATCACGCGAGAGAACGATTTCCGGTCGGCAATGCAGTCAGTCAACCTGCCCATTCACAAGGATTGGATCATCGAGTGCAATCACACGCTCAAAGGCGGCGTGGCGGGCTTTGAGCAGTTGCAGAAGCTGCCCGAGCGCCCAACGGCCATTCTCTGCTCCAACGACATGACGGCGATCGGCGTGCTGCGGGCGGCATACATGCGCGGCCTCAACGTGCCCAAGGATCTCTCCGTCATTGGCTTGGACGATATCGACTTTGCCGAATTCACGCTGCCCCCGCTGACGACCATACGGCTCTCGCGCACTGATCTGGCGCGGGCGGCCTTTGAGGCGCTGCGCCTGCAGGCAGAGGAACCGGACAAGGCGAAGATCCAGCGCGAGTTCCTGGTTTCCACAAGTCTCGTACTGCGTGATTCCACTGGCGTTCCACCCGCGACTGCCAGGTCCTGACATCTCTCCACAGCCTGGCAAGTTGGCGTTTTCACCGCATGTTTGTCGCACAGCGCATTGATTCGCGCATGTCGACAATCTGCGCCCGGGTCGTTGTTGCAGCGGTACGCCGATCTGCGTAGATCTGCGATTCTCCAAAGCGAATCAAGGCGCGAAATCCGGGCGTCCCAAGCGCGCGCCACAGATGCGGCAGGAAGGCATCATCGCCGAACCAGCATAGCTCCTGCTCCGGTCTGCCGTTCTCCAGAACGTAGCAAACAGCCGCCGCAGTCACAGGCTCCGCTGCCCGCACGGCCGACTCAAACAGGCCTGAGTAAAAGGGCAGGACCGCCTCTCCATTGGTGCTTGTCCCCTCCGGGAAGAACAGCACCGGAATGCGAAGGCGAAAGCGCCGGACAATTTGGCGAGCGACAATGCGCGCACTTGCGCGGCTGGACCTGTCAATGAAGATGGTTCCTCCAGTCCGCGCGGCAAAGCCGAAAAGCGGCCATCGAGCCACCTCTATCTTTGAGACAAAGAAACACGGAATCGCGGCGCCGAAGATCAGTATGTCCAGATAGCTGAGATGATTGGCCACCACCACTCCGCGCACAGGGAGCGGCCCTTCCGCCGAGTACCGGATGCCGAGCCCGCTCAGCACACGCCGGCACGACACATGCAGCCAGTGCGCGCGCTGCTCTCCCGTGAGGCGCCCTCGCATGCGGATGCGTCCCAGGTCGATCAGGCAGTTTGCCAGAGCCAGACTCAGCGCCACAGCGCGCCGAAGTCGCAGTAACCTCACCTGCCGAGCGGCGCCAGAAAGCGATTCCGGGCGGAAGGCGACAACAACTTGAGATCGAGCAATGTCAGGAAGTCGATTGTGCCAAACGAGCGATCCCAAGCCGGCGGCGCACAGATGCGCGCTCCAATGGCCAGATATGTCTTGAGCAACTTGGGAACCTTGGTGGCCTCGGTTGGCGCAACTTCCTCAGGGCCGGACAATGGCTGCGTATCGTCGCCCTCACACTCGGTGGGACACGCGTACGCGGCGGTGGGTTCCGTCTCAAACTCCGGAGAGACACGATAGTTCTCAAGCTGACGATAGACTTGCCAACCATCCGCCGGGTCCATGGAGTTCAAGGAGGAGCAACCAATCAGGTAGCGCAATCCCATGTCATTAGCATACTGCGCAATGCCGCGCCACAGCAGGGTCAGAACCTCGGGCGTTCGATGCTCCCGGTCAATTGAAGCCCGGCCCAGTTCCAGAACCTCCGGCCTGAGCGGCTGATACGGCGCAAGATTGAACTCCTGCTCCGAGTAGTACCCCATGTGGCGAAGCGCGGTATCGCCGGACTGCATGCGATAGGTGCCCACCACGCGACGCTCCACCTTGTCTTCCACCAGCAGGTGCTCGCAGATCCAGTCAAACTCGTCCTCATCCAGGCCGGATTCGTACGAGCTCTCAAGTCCCTGGCCAAGTTCGATATTGAAGACCTTGAAGCGCAACCGGCATGCAGCCTCCCGGTCTTCGGCAGACTGCGCCAGCCGCAACCGGTAGCGGCCAACTTCTGCATGTATCGAGGAGCGAACCGGCGCAACCGCAAAAGGCGCCAAAGCGGCGCCACCCGGCATCTCTGCCAGAGTTGCGGAATGGGTTACCAGCGTGAACGGAACCTGTTGCCCTGTCTGGGAGATCACAGGCGTAGTATCCCGTCCGTGCTGTAAAAGGAACGTCAACCCACTGCAAATTCCCTGCGAATAGGCGCGCTTGCATGGCGCAAA
>JAJYBT010000084.1 GCA_021778875.1 Acidobacteriota bacterium
CTTGTGCGGTCAACAGGCCCGGGAGCTCGCGGCTCCTGACCGGTTCCGCGCCAGGTGCCGATGAGCGAACAAACGACAGCCAGTTCCCAGGAGGCGCAGGCCGTTTCGCCTGCGTGGAGCAGAATCGAGAGGGCGCGCCATCCCCAGCGGCCTTACCCCATGGACTTTATCGAACGAATCTTTACGGATTTCAGCGAGATTCACGGGGACCGCGCCTTTGGCGACGATGAAGCCGTCGCATGCGGAATGGCGCGTCTGGGCGACGATGAGGTGCTGGTGATTGGCAACCGAAAGGGTGGCAGCACCAGGGAGCGCGTGCGGCGCAACTTCGGCATGCCAAATCCCGAGGGCTACCGCAAGGCGCTGCGCTGCATGAAAATTGCCGAGAAGTTCAGCCGGCCCGTCATCAGTCTCATTGACCTGCCCGGGGCCTATCCCGGCCTCGGTGCGGAAGAGCGCGGCCAGGCCGAAGCCATCGCGCGCAACATCCTTGAGATGTCCCGCCTGCGCGTGCCCACCATTTCCGTCATCAGCGGCGAAGGCGGTTCAGGCGGCGCGCTGGCTTTGGCCGTCAGCGACCGTGTTCTGATTCTGGAGAACGCACTCTACTTCGTGATTACTCCGGAGTCCTGCGCTGCCATCATGTGGCGCGATGCCGCACAAAAGCAATTGGCCGCCGATGCCATGCGCATCTCCGCACCTGAGGTTGCCGCGCTCGGCTGCGTGGATGAAATCATCCGGGAGCCGGAGGGCGGCGCGCATACCGACCACGAAACCGGGGCGGGAATCCTTGGTACCGCGCTCAAGCATCACCTGGCCCAACTCAAGGCCATTCCCGTCGACGACCTCGTGGCCGCCAGGCAACAGAAGTTCCGCAAAATTGCGCAGTTCTATACGGAAGGTTAGCTCGGGTGGAGCATCGGCTCGTGACGAAGGTTGGCAGGGTTGGCGCGGTTTCTCGCTCGCAGTGGATGGATCGCCGTCTGCTGCGTCGCTCCGTGGCCGGGGGCTGCCGATGAGCACACCCCTGGTCTCTGGCAGCCGGTTGCGCTCCTATCTGGAGTTCCTGACCGCAATCCTCTACTTCTTCATGGTGCGCGCGTTTGCCCATCGCAGCGCGGATGCCTGGGCAAGCGAGGTCTGGTCGCCGCTCATCGCCCAGGCCATGATCGTGTTTCTGCTCGTCACGGGCTTTGCTCTCTTTGGATACATGCTCGATGGCCAGCAGAATCCCATGAGCGAGCAGGGCCTGCCCGCGCGTCCCGGCTGGAAAAAGGAAACTGGCCTCGGGCTTGCCATTGGCTGGGCAGCCACCGTGCTCTGTGTGCTACCGCTTACTGTCGTGGGCGGCATCGCCATCGTGCTCAGAACCGATCTCGCCTCCTGGGGATGGCTGATTGCCGACGCGGCCTATTTTGCTCTGGCGGCAATGGCTGAAGAGGTCGCCTTTCGCGGCTATGCGTTCCAGCGATTTGTCCGGAGCGTCGGCCCTGTTGCGGCGTCGCTCGGATTTGCCGCTCTCTACGCCATCGTGCAGGGACTCCGGCCAGGCGCAAGCACGGTCAGCGTCACCGTTGCCGCGGTCTTCAGCCTCGTGCTCTCCGTTGCCTATCTGCGCACAAGGGCCCTCTGGGTGAGCTGGGGCCTCAACTTCGGGTGGAAGGCGAGCCGGGCCCTTATCTTTGGCCTTGCCGTCAACGGTGTCAACAGTCACTCCTCGGTCGTCGAGGGCAATCCCATGGGTCCCTTCTGGATCACCGGCGGTGGCTACGGCATGGAAGGCAGCTGGGTGGCGCTCGTCGTCTTGTTCGCGGCCATCTTCGTCGTCTACCGCGCAACGCGCGACCTGGACTTCCGATTCAACACGCCTGTCATCGTCCCCGGAGGAATCCCCGTCGATCTGGATGCCGCCGCGCGCCGTCAGCATGAGGCCGCCATCGGAACGGCAGAAGCCGCCGCTCCCTCCCTCGTCCAGATACTTCCCGCCGCCACGCCGCCCGCATCTGCTGAAAACCCGGCCACTTCGACGGATCAGACCGACAATTTGCTCTGATTTTCCCCGCCCACGCGCCTTCTCCGCGGTGGTCTGCTCAAAACTAATTTGCACTTTCCCCTTGAACACATCTGCCGTTTGCGCAATCCTTGAATCATCCATGGGAGGGTCCCATGATGCGGCGATATACGTCTCCAGGGGCTTGCACCGCCAAAGCTCCGCCTCAGGACACACGTTGGATCAGGGTCTTGCTGTGCCTCGCGGGCCTCTGCTCGCTTGCTGCGCTTCTTTCCCCGCCCCAGGCCGCTGCCCAGGTCGTCACCATCGATAAAAACGGCAACGCCAGCACTTCCGGGCAGGCTGCGCCCATTGACCGCCGCTTCGCCCAGGTCCAGCCCACGAACGTCCCCTTGGATACGGCTCCGCTCGACGCCAAAACCCGCCTGGATCTCATACGGGCTCTGCAGGCCGAGCAGGGCTTTGCCATGCGCCCATTCCCAGGCGGCCACAAGGGCCTCACGCTGGAAGCCAATGGAAAGCTCAATCCCGCCGGCCAGGCTTACGTGGATTTGGTCGAGAACGTTGGAGTCAGCGCAAAGCCCGGAGACCGGTTGGTTGTCACCGATGTCAAAGTTGAACGGGCCAAAATCATTTTTGAGCTCAACGGCGGGCCGGATCTCAAGCACCGCTTTCTCCGCCACATCGAGCTGGGGCCGGGGCCCTACACTGCCCCCGTCATTCAGGACGATGGAACCCTGCCCACCGGCTCGCGCCTCACGCTCACCTTCAAGGACCGCGTGCCCATGCTGACCAATAAACAGGTCATGGCGCTGCTCGCTCCCCTCATCTCGTTTCAGGTGAAAACACCCATCCAGGCATTTACTGACACGCTGCCTCCCAAGCTCAAACAGGCCATTCTCAACCACCAGGTCATGGTTGGAATGAGCACCGACATGGTCCTCTTTGCAAAAGGTCAGCCGGAAAGAAAAGTCCGTGAGATGGACGGGCAGATGCCCTTCGAGGAGTGGATCTACGGCAGCGCCACCAGAAATGTGGAATTTGTCCGCATCAACGGCAATCGCGTAATCCGCGTCGAGATTGCAAAGGTCGGCGAGAAGCCCCAGATCTTCACCACGGATGAAGTGGAAGGCATGATGCGCACCGACGGTTCGCCTCTTGAGGCTGGCAATCCGCCCAATGTCCACACCGTCCAGTTGGGTGACGTCGAGCGTGACCCGAATACCCAGGCCCCGGCCGCTCCGCCCTCTCTGCGGGATCCGGGCGAAAAACTGCCGACCGACAGCACCAGAGTCGGAGTGATGCGGCCCGTGCAGTTCCCCAAAGAGAAGACCGACAAGGACAAGACCGATCCGCAGCCCGCCTCCGGCCAGACTGCTCCAACCACCGCGCCGCCCGCCAACGTGCAACCCCCGCCTGCCGACGCCTCGCAGCCGGCCCCGGCTGGCCCGCCCTCCTCCGGCAGCCCCCAGCCCCAGTAGACCCGAGCATGCCGGTTTGATGTAAACTGGAACCAGCGAGTCCAGCTTCCTCCCGGCAAAATCCTTGCAGCAAGAGGTGAGTGAATGACCGCGCCGTTGAAGCCGCGAGCAGGAATTCTGCGCGCGTGAGCAGAGACACCCCAACAAGGAGATACACCAGAACCCATGGCCAAAATTGCCAAAACAGGTGACCGCAAGAAGGTAATGGACACGACCAAGTCCACGGACTGTCCGAAGTGCAGCAAGCCGACCCGCATCGTCAAGCGCGTAAAGGACCGCGAGCGTGGCATCCCGGGCGGAGTCTATATCTCGTGCTCTGTGTGCGACTTCTACGAGAAACTTTAAGCGCAAGTTGAAGTTTAGGCGTGTGGAAAAGCCCGGCGCTCAGCCGGGCTTTTCTGCGTCTCTGCTTCAGTCCTGGAGCGCCCCTGCCATCTCGCGCAGAATGGCCTCGGCCGCTTCAGCCGGATGCGATGCCTGGGTAATGGGTCGGCCCACCACCAGGTAGCTGGCCCCCTGGCGCAGGGCCGCTGCCGGCGTAGCCACGCGCTTCTGGTCGCCAATCTCCGCACCTGCCGGACGAATGCCGGGAATCACCAGCACGCCCTCGGGCCCCGTGAGCCCTCGCAGAGCCTGTACCTCCTGAGGGGAGCATACGAAGCCGCGAATCCCGGCATCGATCCCCATCCTGGCCAGCAGCTCCACCTGCTCGCCGGGCGTGCGATCCAGCCCGGCGGCCTTCATCTGCGCCGCATCCATGCTGGTCAGCACGGTCACCGCCAGCAACTCCGGCGGATCGGCCAGATGCATCAGAGCCTCCCGCGCTGCGGCCAGCATGGCTGGCCCGCCCAGCGCATGCACGGTCATCATGCGCACGCCCAGCGCAGCCGCCGAGCGCGCCGCGCCCGCCACGGTGTTGGGAATGTCGTGAAGCTTCAAATCAAGGAACACTGAGTGGCCGCGCGCCACCAGCGGCTCCAGCACTGCGGGGCCCGCGGCGACAAACAGCTCCAGCCCCACCTTGAACCACTGGCACGTATTCTCAAGGCGGCTCATCAGCTCAAATGCGCTGCGCGCGTCCGGCGCATCGAGGGCGACAATCAGGCGTTTGCGGGCTTCCTCCACAGGGTCCGGCCCCGTGGGGCGGGCAGAGGAGAAACTCGGATTCAGCCGCTCTGGGATGGGCATTCCCAAATCCTACTGCATCGCCCGCAAGGCTGGCTCGCAGCGGTCTTCCAATCGCGGAACGCAAGGGCGCGGGATGCAGGGCGCCCTTTTCGTTCAGGAAAAGGCCGTCGTGCATCATGCAGGCAAGTGAAGGTGCAGGGAGAAACGCTCTAGGCTTGCAACACCCTTGCATCGGCGGTGCTGCAGCCTCCCAGCCGGGCCTGGTCCTGGGGCGGCAGAAAGCGGCAAAGATACGCGATCGGATCGCCCGAGTCGGCCATTTGCCGCAAGTGATATTTCCACACATCCGGCTTTGTGGTGCGGCGCGTGAAGGGCTTGCGCGTCACCTGAACCACTTCGCCCTTGCTGTTGACCCTGGGGTAGGTGATCGAGGGAACTCTGAAGCTGATCGATGTGCCCGTCCGCCAGAAGCATTGTGCAAAATCATGGGAAAATAGCAGGCCGTAATGGCGCCCCTCGCTCGCGAGCATGGCTATTGCTCGTTCGGTGCCTGGCCAGTCGGGCTGAATATTCGCCAGAAACCAGTGCCGGAACTCGAATCCGTTAAACTGGGCTTGATTCAGCAGAAGTCTCAGCAACTCAATGCGGTTCATTGCACCATTCCTTTTCTGCGGTTAACCATCGGTCGGAGGTTGGTGTCCTTCAAAGTGCATGCAAGGGGGAGGGCCTCAACATGAGAGAGCTTTCTATTGCTCATAAACGTCAAATGGGGTGAGTTTTCATTTCGCTGCCGGAAGATTTTCTTGCGGAACCTGGCTGCCTGCCGGTTCAGCAGTCATCCGGCTTGTTTTTTGCACCGCTTCTGCTGCGCTTGGCGCGGTCATCGCCCCCGGGCAAGCGAAGGAGAGCGCAGATTGATGAAAGCCGGCTTCCAGGCGCGCATCGTCGGATGGGCCATCATCCTGCTGGGCACCGTTGCCGGGTGGGGCGCGGGGGTGCGAACCAACCCACTCAACGAGGACCCGCTCGTGCGCGATGCCTACGAGCGCTTCTACAACCTGGACTTTACGGGTGCGGTCGAACGCTTCGAGCACTTCTCTGCAATGCATCCGGGCGATCCACAGGCCACGGCGCTCCTCTTGAATGCCGTGCTCTTCCAGGAGCTGTACCGCCAGGACCTTCTGGACACCACCTTCTACGCCAACGACGGCTTCTTGAGCGGCAAGCACGCCACCCAGGAAGATCCCGGAACCCGCGACCGCATCTCCAGGCTGACCGACGAGGCCGTCCAGGAGGCCGACCAGCGCCTGCGCAGGAATCCCAACGATATTGACGCCCTTTTTGCCCGCGGCTGGGCCCGCAGCCTCAAATGCGCCTACGTGGCCATGGTCGAACGCGGCTTTGGCGCTGGATTCCGCCTCGCCTCCAAAGCCAGCGATGACGAAGAGCGCGTACTTGAGATGGACCCCAACTATGCCGACGCGAGGCTCGTCGTCGGCGTCTACCAGTACGTCGTGGGAGCTTTACCTTTTCCGTTCAAACTGCTCATCGGGTTTGCCGGCATCACAGGCTCAAAGTCCAAAGGCCTTGAACTCCTGCGCGACGCAGGAGCCCGCGGCGTCATTACCAGCGTCGAGGCGCGAACTGTAATCGCGCTGTTCCTGCGCCGTGAATCAAAATACCAGCAGGCGATCGAAGTCGTGCGTGGGCTCAAAGCCCAGTACCCGCACAACTATCTCTTCTGCCTTGAAGAAGCCAACCTCCGCAAGGATGCGGGCGAGGGGATGCGCGCCGTCGATGCCTACCGGGAGATTGTTGCTGACAGCGCCAGGCACGGCTATTTTTTTGACGCGCGATTGCAGCTCACCTTCTTTGGCCTCGGCGATGCGCTTCGCGGCCAGAGGCACTACGCCGAGGCCGCGCAAGCCTATGAACAGGCCGCCGCAGCGCCGGCCGTCGGTCCGGAACTCAGGCTCCGCTCGCTGCTCGCAGCGGGCCAGTGCCGTGACCTCAATGGACAGCGACACCGGGCCATTGACGATTACTGGACCGTTATCAAGGATGGCCCTGGCACCACCCGCGCCGATGTGGCAAGGAAGTACCTGCGCAATCCCTATCGCGGTGACTAGCCCCGCTATCTCCTGCGCAGGCAGAAGGGAACTGCTGCGCTTTTCTGCGCGTATATGTACCATGAGTCTGGTGGTTCGGGAGAGGAGCAGGTTATGGCGCTTTATTGTCACCGTTGTGGAACAGCATTGCCGTCAGGTGCGCGCTTTTGCTCCAACTGCGGAACGGTTGTGGCAGGGGCCGCGCCTGCCCAGGGCCGGCGCCTCGTTCGACCGCGCACAGGCCGTCAAATTGCCGGAGTCTGCATCGGCCTGGCCCAGGCCAACGGCTGGGACGTCGCCTTGGTGCGCGTCCTCACCGTGGTTGGCGCCCTGTTCAGCGGAGGCCTGGTCGGCGTAGCCTACCTCGCCGCATGGGTTGGCATCCCGGAGGAGCCGCTTGTCACCCCGGGAGCGTATCCTCCTGCTATATGAAGGGCACATACCAGTCGCGCGGCGCAACGCTGGCATATCACGACTCCGGCTCAGGTCTGCCGGTGGTCTTTCTGCATCCCACACCCGTTGATCATCGATACTGGCAGCCGCTCATTGCGCAGCTCGGCGGCGTGCGCGCCATCGTGCCTGACCTGCGCGGACATGGCGCTTCCGAGCTGGGCGTCGACCTGCCCGTCGGCGGATTCGAGCGCGTTCCCGATGCCCCCGTGCTGACCATGGCGCAGTTGGCCGCTGATATTCTCGCCCTCATGGATCATCTGGCTCTGCCGGACGCAATCTTTGCAGGCTGCTCCATCGGCGGCTACGTGTTGCTTGAATTGTGGCGCGCAGCGCCTGGCCGCATCCGCGGTCTAGCCTTCGTCTGCTCCAAGCCGCAGCCGGACACAGATGCCAACTGGAGCAAGCGCTCCGCCGCGATAGTCCAGGCCCGCGCCGGAGGCAGCGCTGCGCTCTTTGACGGAATGGCGCAGACCCTCGTCGGGGCAACCGCGCGTGAGCGCCATCCTGAAATGGTCGCTGAGATGCGGGCGCGCATGACCCTTTCGCCCGAGGCGCTTGTCGCCGTGCAGGCCGGGCTGGCCGCGCGCCCGGACTCTGTGCCCACCGTCGCCACCATCACCGTCCCCGTGCTGGCCATTGCCGGCGGCGAAGACCCCGTCATCAC
>JAJYBT010000085.1 GCA_021778875.1 Acidobacteriota bacterium
AAATCGCGTGGTGCGCCCGCTGGAGTGGGGCTTTGACTGGATTGAGCCATTCCTTCAGGCCAACGGCTTCCAGGCGGTTATTCCCGCGCCAGAGAGCGTGCGCGACGACGCGGCGGCAGAGGCCGCCATAGTGCGCATCAACCAGCTACTCATCCGGCACAGCGACAAGTTCTTTGGCTACGAGCGGCCCACCGACTTCCGGCTGGAAGAGCGCCACCCCGAGCTGTTCCCCACCAACGTGCGGCCGGAGACGCTGGCCCAGGACGCGGCCATCAAGCAGCAGGCGGCCGAGGGAAAGATTCCCCGGGCACAGTTTTTGCGCTTCACCTCGCCGGAGCGGACCCCATATCCCGAAAACGACCTGGTGAATGCGCGGTGGTATCCCGCGCCGGAGCACAAGGACCGCACGCGGCCCAGGCAGGCGATTGTGGTGCTGCCGCAGTGGAATGCGGACGCCTTCAGCCACAACGCGCTGTGTGCCATCTTCAACCGCATGGGCATCTCGGCCCTGCGGCTCTCCAAGCCGTACCACGACATTCGCCGGCCGAGCGAGCTGGAGCGCAGCGACTACGCGGTCAGCGCGAACATTGGGCGGACGATCTCCGCGTGCCGGCAGGCCGTGGTGGATATCCGCTGCTGCCTGGACTGGCTGGAAGAGCAGGGCTACGAGCAGTTTGGCGTGCTGGGCACCAGCCTCGGGTCATGCTACGCCTTCCTGGCGAGCGCGCATGACAAGCGGCTGCGCGTGAACGCGTTCAACCATGCCTCCACCTCGTTTGGCGACGTGGTGTGGGCGGGCCAGAGCACGCGCCACATCCGCCAGGCGCTGGAAGAGGCAAGCCTGACGCAGCCCCGTCTACGCGAGCTGTGGTCGGCCATCAGCCCGGTCAGCTACTACGACCGCGTGGCAAGCGCGGAGGCCGGCGGGCCGCAGAAGCGGACGCTGGTGGTCTACGCCGAGTATGACCTCACCTTTCCGCGGGAGTACTCGCTGCAGGTGTTGGAGGCCTTCCAGCGCGTGGGGCTGAACTTTGAGCCGCGGGTGCTGCCATGCGGGCACTACACCACCGGCGAAACCCCATACAAGTACATCGACGGCTGGTACATGGGCTCGTTTGTGTACCGCGCTTTCAAGGCCCTGCGCCAGGAAAAGGCCGCGGCCGCCCTGTCCGCGTCTGTGGCCGACGTGGCGGAAGAAGAAGCGCTCACCCGCTGACCAAGAGATTCCAGACACGTTAGACCGAGGGAACGCCTGAGCATCGGCTCCGGCTTGCCGGCGTCTGGCGCCCGTGCGCGTCAGTGGGCGCGGGTCAGGTTGAGGCGCAGGAACTTGGCGGGGTCCAGGTAGGCATCCTGCCAGCGAACGGCCCAGTGAAGATGCGGACCGGTAACGCGGCCCGTGGCACCGCTCAGCCCCAGAAGCTGTCCAGCGGCAACGTGCTGGCCCTCATGCACCCGGATGCGGCTGAGGTGCATGGAGAGGGTGTAGAGCCCGAGGCCGTGGTCAATCACCACGCAGTTCCCCTCGAAATAAAGCCCGCGGGCCAGCACCACCGTGCCTGCGTTGGCCGCGCGGACGGGGGTGCCCGTGCGGGCGCGGAAGTCCGATCCCTTGTGGATGGAGTTCAGCTCGCCATTGACCAGGCGGCGGGTGCCAAAGCTGTCTGTGAGTGCGGCGCGCATGGGCGGGCGGAAGTTGCCGTGCCACAGGGGCTGCGGCGCGCTGGCGGCAAAGATGCGGGCCTTCAGCTCCTTCTCCTCCTGGATGCGCTGAAGCTCGGCCGGGCTGGGCTCAACGAAGCGGGGCGGCACGGTCAGCGTGGTGGTGCGGTAGTGGGCGGGCTTTAGATCGACCGGCAGCGTCAGCGCGCGGGTTTCGCCGGAGGTGAGCGTGATCGTAACGCGCAGGGTGGAGGGGCCGGCTGGTGCGGCGACGTCTGCCCCGGCCAGGGCGAACCAGCTGGAGCGGTCAATGCCGGGAAAGAAGGTGAGCGTGTGGCCCAGCCAGTCGCCGGTGACGGAGGTGGAGCCCGGGGCGAGGACGCGAATCAGCTCCGGCGAGCCGGGCTGGACGATGGACGGGCTGAGGGAGACGCTGGGCTGCGCGGCGGGCTCCGCCAGCGACGAAGCCGCGGCGAGTGTGCAGAGCAATGCTGCGCAAAAAAGGGTCGCGCGCAAAAGGCGAGAGCCGGTCATGCCTAGAGCATAACCGGCTCCCCGTGCGTGGCAGGTGCCTTGACTACGGACGGCTGTGAGCCCCGTTGTGCTTCTCACGATAGATCTGGCGGCTGGCGTTGTTCTGCCGCTGGTTGATCTGCCGGCGTTCCTGCGGGGTCAGACGGCCGCCGTTGGCGGCGCGGTCGGCGCCGATCTGGCGGTTGATGTTCTGCTGGTGATTCTCAGCGCGGGCTGCCTCTACGGCGGTCATGGAACCGTTGCGGATGCCGTTGGCGATGCGCTGTTGCTGCTCGGCTCGGCGCTGGCCGATCTCGTTATTGCCATAGTGGTCCTGGGCGGCGTTGTGCTTGTCCGCGTAGATGGAGCGGCTCAGGTTGTTCTGCTGGCGATTCACCTGCTGGCGCTCCTGCGCGGTCAGGCGGCCGCCGTTGGCGGTGCGGTCGGCGTGAATCTCACGGTTGACATTCGCCTCGCGGGATTCAAGCCGCTTCGTTTCGCCGGCGGTGAGCTGGCCGGACTGAACGCCGTTGGCGATGCGCTGCTGCTGGTCATGGCGGCGATCGGGAACAGTGCCCTCAGGCGCCTGGGCCAGGGCCGGAACCGAGACAACCAAGGCAACTGCGGCAAACAACAGGAACTTTGTGTGCATAAACTTCCTCCAAATGTCACTGGTCTTTTTTTAAAGGTTGGCCTTTTGGCCCACGGTCAGTCAGAACCCAGGGCCACGGGGGAAGTTGCACTGCAGGCTGTATTATTTTTCCCCGGCGCCGGCGCGGGCATGCTTCGCGAGACCCAAAATGGGCCGCGCGCAGCGGGGTTCCTGCTGTTGTGGCGGCGGTGGAAGGGACTATCATTCTTATATGACGGATCGCATGTCTTTGCCCCTTGCCCAGGTCGACCCCGAGGTCGCCGCTGCCATTGACCACGAAACCCTGCGACAGCACGAAGGGCTGGAGATGATTGCCAGCGAGAACTTTGTGTCGGAGGCGGTGCTGGAGGCGGCTGGTTCCACGTTCACCAACAAGTACGCCGAGGGGTATCCCGGACGGCGGTACTACGGCGGGTGCGAGTACACCGACGTGGTGGAGAACCTGGCGCGGGACCGCGCAAAGCAGATCTTCGGCGCCGAGCATGCCAACGTGCAGCCGCACTCCGGGTCGCAGGCCAATGCGTCGGCGTACATGGCGGTGCTGCAGGCGGGCGACACCATTCTGGGCCTGGACCTGGCCCACGGCGGCCACCTGACCCACGGCCACAAGCTCAGCTTCAGCGGCAAGCTCTACAAGACGGCCTTCTACCAGGTGCGGCGCGATACCGAGCTCATCGACTACGACGAGCTGGAAGCCATCGCCGAGCGCGAGAAGCCGAAGGCGATCATCGGCGGCGCCAGCGCCTATCCGCGCCTGTGGGACTTTGCGCGCATGCGCCAGATTGCCGACAAGGTGGGCGCGTTCTACATCTTCGACATGGCGCACATCGCTGGGCTGGTGGCGGGCGACGCCCACCCCTCGCCGGTGCCGCACGCGCACATCACCACCACCACCACGCACAAGACGCTGCGCGGACCGCGCTCCGGGCTGATCCTGTGCGGCAAGGACCTGGCGGCGGCCGTGGACAAGGCGGTCTTCCCCGGCCAGCAGGGCGGCCCGCTGGTGCACATTGTGGCGGCCAAGGCAGTGGCCTTTGGAGAAGCCCTTCGGCCGGAGTTCAAGAGCTACGCCGCACAGGTGGTGGCCAACGCCAGGGCGCTGGCAGCGACCCTGCAGGAGGCGGGCTACCGGCTCGTATCCGGAGGCACGGACAACCACCTGATGCTGGTGGACGTCTTCGAGAAGGGCATCCTGGGCTCTGAGGCGGAACTGGCGCTGGGCAAGGCCGGCATCACGGTGAACAAGAACGCGATTCCGTACGACACCAATCCGCCGCTCAAGCCCTCCGGCATCCGCATCGGCACCCCGGCGCTGACCACGCGCGGCATGGGCGAGGCTGAGATGCGCACCATTGGCGGCTGGATCGCCAAGGCCCTGGAACAGCGCAACGACGACGCGGCGCTGGAGCGGATTCGCGGCGAGGTGGCGGAGCTGGCCAACCAGTTCCCGCTCTATGCCTGGCGGCGCTCCCCGGCAGCGGTGGTGGCATAAAAAGCTTGCCAACAGCGCAACCCTCGGCGTGGAATGTGGGTTGAAGCCGGAAAGGAGCAAGACGATGCGTGCAGCAAAGATAGCTTTGGCGGCTCTGCTGGTAGCGGCTTTGCCGATGTGGGCGCAGGATAACGGGAACCATGGCAATCCGCACGGTGCAGCGCCGGGGCAAATGAAGCAGCACGGCAATCCGCATGGCGCGCCTCCGGGGCAGATGAAATATCACGGCAACCCGCATGGTGGACCTCCGGGACAGATGAAGCCCCATGGCAATCCCCACGGCGTGCCCCCGGGCCAGATGAAATATCACGGCAACCCGCATGGCGGGCCTCCGGGGCAGATGAAGCCGCACGGCAACCCGCACGATAACTAGCCTGGGCGCGCACAATTCGCGGCAGTAGAAGAGAGGGCAGGCCAATGGTCTGCCCTTTTTGCGCCAAACCGGAAAGCCGGGAAAAGTTGAGGCAGGGACTTGAATTTGGGGTATGCTCAACGCTATGGCTTACGACTCGATTGTCTCCCTGATTGATGCCGAAATTGCAAGGCTCACGCAGGTGCGGGCGCTGCTGGCCCGGACCGGCAAAGTTGCGCTGGCGCTGAGTGGACCCAGAACCAGGAACGCCGGCAAGAGCGAGAGCGGCAAGAAACGGGTGCTGAGCGAGGAAGCTCGCAAGCGCATTGCCGAAGCGCAACGGAAGCGCTGGGCAGCGCAGAAATCAAAGGCAAAAAAGACAGCCTGAGCGGCGCACAGGGCCCGGCCGTTATGCCGGGGTACTACCAGGTCTCAACGGCGAGCACGTTGGGTGGGCCGGAGTGTCCCTGGATGATCTGGGTCTCAATCACGGCTTCCATGTTCTTGCTTTCCCAGTCCGCCGGGGCCTTGGCCAACAGCGAATCCAGGAACTGCGGGTTGTAGAGGATCTCGCCGGCGGCCTCGGTTCCTTCCTCGGAGATGCCGGCGGCAATGATGACCGGCTGCCCGGTAGTGGCGTCGTGAATGCGCGCCACGATGGCGTAGTCGCGGGAGAGCTTCTGGTAGGGCAGGTCCCAGGCTGTGGCCCATGCGGTGTTCTGCTTGCTCTTGCGGTCCACCAGCAAAGCCTCGCCGTTCCTGGATTCAAAGCCGAAGCGCAGCTTCTGGGTCAACCGCAGGGTCCAGATGTTGTCAAACGCGCCGATGAGGACGATGGGCCCCTCGCGCAACTGGACGAAGGAGGCCTCCGATGCGGGGACCACGCGGAAGGTCTTGTGGCGCGCCTCCAGCGCGGCGGCGGTGCGGGTTAGGGTAATCACGTCCGCCAGGGCCAGGTTGCCGGAGTAGTGGAGGCGGAAGTAGAGAGGCTCGGGCGGCGTCTTGGAGGGCGGTGCCTCGAGCGAGTTGACCGCGTCCATATTCAGGTCCTTGGCGGGCTCGCCCAGGCAGAAGGTGGCCGGGTTAGCGCTGGAGATTACCGGCGCCCAGAACTTGTCAATGTTGGACAGCGGCTCCTGCGGACGGTACTGGAGGCCGGCAAAGAGGCCCGCGCCAGCGGCGGCAATCACCAGGCAGGCGACCAGAACCCACGTAATCCAATGCGGATGCGCCACGGTGGGCGTCGCAGCCACTGCGGGCGGCGGAACCTCGGCAAGCGTGAGCGGATCAACTTCGGGCTCCGGCTCAGGCAGCGGCTCCGGGGCGCGCTCCTGGATACGAAAAACGGGTACGTAGGAGCCGACGGGCAGCTCGATGACCATCTCGCCCTCATGGGCGGGGTCATAGTAGTACTGCGAAAGGCGCTTGCGGACCTCGCCGGCGGTAACGCGGACGACCGGGTCGGCATTGGCGTCATAGGCGGCGGCGCGGCCAAAGACCTCCACACCGATGGTGCGCTCCTTCAGCTCGGCGGCGTTGCCCAGCAGGGTCTGTTCCACGGCATAGGCCAGCAGCGCCGGATAGCGCTTGCTGTTGGCAAAAAGAGGATGGGCGAGAAGGCGGTCGAGCTGCTCGCGAACAGCAGTGGGGTCAGGAACCGTGCTGAAGGACTCAGGTTCCTGCATGGATTTCGGTGCCAACGCCATTGCCTGCTCCCGGGCCATTGCAGGCCCCAGACGCGCGAACAGTCACCGAAACCATGCGGGCACGCCTGGAAGTAAGCGAGGCGCTGTGTGCAGCGGTCTGGGAAACCAGCTCAACGCCGGATTCGAGGCGGGTGCGCGGGAGGCTGAGTCGAGAGCGGAAAAACTTGTACGCTCTCGATGAAATCAAAACTTCGTGGCCCGCTTTGAATCCGTAAAGCGTATGATACGTGCCAGTATTGAAGTTGTCTATACAAGAATAAGAATCTTAAATTTAAGGACTTAGCGGTTTAATTCGTGCGCTGCTACCCGATGGAACCTTTTGTATTGTCTAAGACGCCACTAGCATGACACTCGGTCCAGAAGACGCGCCGATGGCGTGTTCCTGAGAAGCGGGAGATCCGCGATCGGGGATGGCAGTAGGTAAGTCTTCTTGTGATTGCGGCTCCTCGCCCCTCCGGTTCGCCAGATCTGGATTTCATCCAGGCAACGGAAACCGGGGGGCGTTTTTTCTTTGCGCGCAAAGACAGGAGCAGCAACTCTGCCGCCCCGCGCCCAGGAACCATGGACCACCAGGAACCATGGAGCACAGGACCGGCAGCGGCGGCTCCCTTAGGTGAGCGCGCGGTCCAGGTGGACGTAACCGCCGTCCACGATAAGATGCTGGCCCGTGGTGTGGCCGGACTGGGTGGGCGAGAGCAGAAAGACGGTGGCCGCTGCGATCTCGGCAGAGGTGGTCATGCGGTGGCCGAGGGGGATCTTGCTGGTGATCTGGCGGAGCCGGTCCTCGGGGTCGCCCAGGGTGTCGAGCCAGCGGCGGTAGAGGGGCGTCATCACCTCGGCGGGCAGCACGGCGTTTACCCGGATATTGTGCGGCAACAGTTCGGCGGCCCACTCGCGGGTCAGGGCCAGTTGCGCGCCCTTGCTGGCGGCGTAGCCGGAGGTGTTGCCCTGGCCGGTGAGCGCCACCTTGGAGCTGATATTCACAATGGAGCCCTGTGTCCGCTTGAGCGAGGGCAGGGCGTAGTGGGCCAGCGCGTAATAGTGGACCAGGTTCTTCTGCAGGCTTTCCAGGAAGCGCTCGACCGAGCCGGACTCGAGGCCGACTCCATCGTTGACGCCCGCATTGTTCACCAGGCCATAGATGTCGCCAAAGCGCTGCTCAATTTCGGCAATGGCATGGCGGCATCGCTCGGTGTCTTCCAGATGAGCTTCCACCAGTTCGCAGGCGGCGGAGGCGGCACGCATCTCGGCCATGAAGTCCTGCACGTTTTGCGAGGGGCGGCCGAGGACGACGACCCGCGCGCCCTCCGCCAGACAAGCGCGGCTGATGCCGGCGCCGATGCCAGCCCCGCCGCCGGTGACGACGATGAGTTTGTCTTTAAGTCCAAGATCCATGGGGTGCTCTTTCCTATCGATGGGGGTGAGCG
>JAJYBT010000086.1 GCA_021778875.1 Acidobacteriota bacterium
GCCGCTTTGTGATGCCCGACGCGCTGGAAGAGGAGATTGCCGCCAGCGAGGACGCCAAGTGAGGATCCAGAACACCTTTGGCCGCTCCCTGGTTGCCGTGCGCAACTGGCCGTTCTTTACTGATCTCATCATCGGCGCGTGCGGCATTGCCACCTTCTTCAGCCTGTTGCAGGTGGGCAGCTACTGGCTGGCAAGGCCCACGCCCGCCGTGCCCATCTCGCACTCCATCCGCGCGCTGCCGCTCTATGCCTTCTATTCCGTGGTGCGCATTGGCATCGCCTACCTGCTGAGCCTGATCTTCGCTGTGGGCTACGGCTATATCGCCGCCTACAACCGGCGTGTGGAAGCCTGGATGATCGCCGTACTCGACATCCTGCAATCCATTCCCGTGCTTAGCTTTCTGCCCGGCGTCATGCTCGGCATGATGGCCCTCGTGCCCGGCCATCAACTCGGCATTGAGATGGGCTCCATTCTGCTCATCTTCACCGGCCAGGTGTGGAACATGGCCTTCAGCTTTTACTCTTCGCTGAAGAGCATTCCCCGCGAGATGATTGAGGCCTCGCGCATCTATCGCTACTCGGCCTGGCAGCGCTTCTGGCAGCTTGAGCTTCCCTACTCCGCAATCGGCCTCATCTGGAACTCCATTGTCTCCGTTGCAGGCGGCTGGTTTGCCCTCATCGCCTGCGAGATGTTTCCGCTCGGCAACCGCTTCTTCCGGCTTCCCGGCCTAGGCAGCTACCTGCAAACAGCGGCCTCGACCAGCCCCGTGGACATGCACGCGCTCCTCTGGGGCCTCGCTGTCCTCGTGCTGATCATCGTGGCCACGGACCAGCTCATCTGGCGTCCGCTGATTGCCTGGAGCGACAAGTTCAAGTTCGAGCAGGTTGAGTCCGCAACGCGCGTTACCTCGCCCATGCTCACGCTGCTGCAGCGGTCCAGCTTTCTGCGCCGGCTGCCCGCCCGCGCCCTCAGCGGTATGGAGGAGAGCATCTACCGTCGCCTCTCCGTCACCCGCGCCTGCCGCGTGGTGCAGCCCGTGGACGATGACAGGCGCGGCGGCCAAATGCTGCAGATCGGCCTCGGCATCTTTGCCGGTCTTCTTGCCATCTGGGGCGCCTATGAGGGCTTCCGCATGATGCAGGCCATCTCCTGGGCCGATGTCCGCCTGCTGCTGATGGGCGCCGGCGCTACCTTTCTGCGCGTAAACGTCACGCTTGCGCTGGCCGCTGCCTGGACGATTCCGGTTGGCGTCACCATCGGCTTTCATCCCCGTCTGGCGCGCATCCTGCAGCCCATTACGCAGGTGGTGGCCTCCGTGCCAGCCACGGCGCTGTTCCCCGTGCTGCTGCTGGCGCTGATCCGCCTCGGCGGCGGGCTGGGCATTGGCTCCATCGCCCTCATGCTGCTCGGCACGCAGTGGTACATCCTGTTCAACGTCATCGCCGGAGCCATGGCCATCCCGTCGGACCTGAAAGAGGCCGCCACGCTCTACCGGTTTTCGCGCTGGCAGCGCTGGACCACGCTGATCCTGCCCGGTATCTTCCCCTACCTCATCACCGGCCTGGTCACTGCATCCGGCGGAGCGTGGAACGCCTCCATCTTCGCCGAGTACTACCACATCCAGCACCGCACGCTGCAAACGCTCGGCCTGGGAGCACAGATAAGCGCCGCCACAGACGCCGGCCGCTTTCCCATGCTGGTGCTCGCCACCGTTCTGATGGCGTTGATGGTCGTCACCGTCAATCGTCTCGTGTGGCGGCGGCTCTACCGGCTGGCCGAGACGCGATATAAACTCGAAGGCTGAGAAGCCTATACCGCACAAGGAAATCTGATGATTCGAGTAGGTTTGGTTGCTTTTGGCATGGCGGGGCGCGTGTTTCACGGCCCGCTCGTCTCCTCCGTGGATGGACTGGAACTCGCCGCCGTCGTCGAGCGCAACTCCGACAATGCCGCCGCGCGCTACCCCGGCATCACCACCTATCGCACGCTGCAGGCCATGCTTGCCGATGCCTCTCTCGAACTGATCGTGGTGGCCACGCCCAGCGGAACCCACTTTGACGTAGCCCGTGAGGTGCTCGCCGCGGGCAAGAACGTCGTCGTCGACAAGCCCACCGCCACCACCTCTGCCCAGATTGCGGAGCTTATCCATCTTGCCCGCCAGCAGGGGAAGCTCCTCATCCCGTTCCATAACCGCCGCTGGGACGGCGACTTCCTGACCATTCGTAAACTGTTGCACGAGGGTTCCCTCGGCCGCCTGGTCCACCTTCACTCCTGCTTTGACCGCTGGAATCCCGGCAATACCCGTCGCCCGTGGAAGGACGATCCGAGCCAGGGCGGCGGCATGCTGCTCGATCTGGGAACGCATCTCGGAGACCAGGTTCTTGCCCTCTTTGGCAAGCCGGAGGCCATTGGCGGCGAGGTCCGCCGCGAGCGCGACGGCGACGGCGCCAATGACGCCTTCCTCGCCCGCCTGCACTACCCCGGCTTCAGCGTCGTGTTTGAGGCCAACCTCCTCTCCGCGCTCGCCCGTCCGCGCTTTCACCTGCGTGGCACCCACGGCAACTACTGGAAATGGGGCGTCGATGGCCAGGAGGCCGAGCTCAACAAGATCACCAGCATCCATCAATCTGGCTGGGGGCATGAGCCCTCTTCAGCCTGGGGCACGCTCTGCACGGATGTAGACGGTGGCATGGTCACGCAGCCCGTCGAAACCGTGCCCGGCGACTATCGCCTTTACTATGCCGGAGTCCGCGATGCCCTGCTCGGCAA
This sequence comes from Acidobacteriota bacterium, assembly GCA_021778875.1. The sequence goes on from JAJYBT010000086.1 coordinate 2,770, forward strand.
GGCCGCCCCGCCCGTTGAGGCTGTCGCGGCATGGCGTGTGGCGCGCGTGCTGGAGTGGGTTGCCGAAAGCGCCCGGCAACGCCGCGAAATCCCCTGCGACTGGAGCACCGAGCCGGCCTGAGGCCGTCCCCCTTGTAGGACAATGGACACCGGGGAGTCTCTTACCGATGGTGGCGCCGGCATGTCTTCGAATTGCTCCAGGAAGCCCCGGCCTCGCCGTCGAAAATTGCGATTCGATTTACAATTGCAATAGACAACTCGTATCTCTATCGAATACGATACGCTTTTGCTCCCCCGGACCAAGGACTTGAACGAAAGGGGAGCAATGGTGCAAACCATGCGCACGTCGCTGTTTATTACCTGCTATAACGACACGCTGTTCCCAGAGACCGGGCGCGCTGTCGTTCGATTGCTGGAGAGGCTCGGCGTCGCGCTCGATTTCCATCCGGAGCAGACCTGCTGCGGACAGATGCACGCCAATACAGGCTTTCGCGGCGAGGCCTTCTGCCAGGCCAAGCGCTTCGTCCGCCTGTATAAGGATGCGGAGTCGGTCGTGATTCCCTCATCCTCCTGCGTGGCCATGATTCGCGAGCAATACCCCGGCCTGTTTGAGGAGTTGGGTAACGAGCAGCTGCGCCGCGACTTCCATGACCTTCTGCCGCGCATCCACGAGCTGAGCGAGTTCCTCATCGACAGCCTCGGCGTGGAAGACGTGGGCGCCTACTTCCCGCATCGCGTCACCTATCATGCCAGTTGTCACGGCCTGCGCGGGCTGCACGTGGGCGACCGCCCCTTCCGCCTGCTCGCCAAGGTTCGCGGACTTGAGCTTGTCCCGCTCGACAATCTTGAAAGATGCTGCGGATTCGGGGGCACATTCTCCATCAAGAATGCTGAAGTATCCTCCGCTATGCTGGCAGGGAAGGTACATGACGTTCTCTCCACCCGCGCCGAGTACGCCACCGCGCTCGACAACAGTTGCCTGATGCACATCGGCGGCGCGCTGCACCGGCAGTTCACCGGCGTGCGCACCGTGCACTTGGCCCAGATTCTGGCCAGCACCGAGGACTCGCCCGCAGAGGAGATCGCGTGAGCAACGTCATCCTCGACCCGCGCGTAGCTCCGCCGTTTCCCACCGCTGCTCTGCCCATCCTGCGCAACGCGCAACTGCGCAAGAACGTGGCCCATGCCACCGGCGTCATCCAGAGCAAGCGCGCCAAGCTGGTAGCGGAAAAGACTGACTGGCAGGATCTGCGCACCGCTGCCTCGGCCATTCGCACTCACGTCCTGCAGAATCTCGGCCCATACCTGGAACAGTTTGAGGCCCGCTGCACCGCCGCCGGAGGCGTGGTCCACTGGGCGGCCGACGCCGCCGAGGCCCGCTCCATCGTTCTCGACATCCTGCGCCAGGAGCAGGCCAGCGAAGTCATCAAGATCAAGACCATGACCTCCGCGGAGATTCAGTTGAATCCCGCGCTGGAGGCCGCCGGCATCCACGCCATTGAGACCGACCTCGCCGAGTTGATTCTGCAACTGGGCGAGGACGAGCCCTCGCACATCGTTGTACCCGCACTCCACGTCAACCGCAGCCAGGTGCGCGAAATCTTCGCCCGGCGCATGGGAATTCCGGATCTCTCCGACGATCCGCAGGCGCTCACCGCCGCTGCGCGCGCTTATCTGCGGCAAAAATTTCTCAGCGTGCCCACGGCCATCAGCGGAGCCAACTTCCTGGTGGCAGAGACCGGCTCGGTGGCCATCGTCGAGTCCGAGGGCAACGGCCGCATGTGCCTTACCCTGCCGCGCACGCTCATCACCATCGCCGGCATTGAGAAGGTGCTGCCGCGCTTCCAGGACCTCGAAGTGCTGCTGCAACTGCTGGCCCGCTCCGCCACCGGCGAGCGCATGAGCCCCTACACCTCGCTCTGGACCGGCGTGACGCCCGGCGACGGCCCTCAGCGCTTCCACATCATCCTGCTCGACAATGGCCGCACCTCCATCCTGGGCAAAAAGACCGAGCAGCAGACGCTCAAGTGCATCCGCTGCGCCGCCTGCCAGAATGCCTGCCCCGTCTACCTGCAGACCGGCGGACACGCCTACGGCTCGGTGTACGGCGGCCCCATCGGCGCCATTCTTACGCCGCAGCTCATGCAGATGGAGCACGCGCAGTCGCTCCCCTATGCCTCCTCGCTCTGCGGAGCTTGCTATGAGGTCTGCCCGGTCAAGATCAACATCCCCGAAGTGCTCATCGATTTGCGCGCCAAGGTCGTGGATCGCGAGCGCGCGGAGACGGACCGCCTGCTCGACCCAATGTATTTGGGCATGCGCATTGCCAACAATCTCTTCAGCAGCGCCGGCCGCTTCCGCGCCGCGCAGCGGCTGGGCCGCATCGCCCTGCGCGCCTTCACCGGCAAAGACGGCTGGATTCATGCGCTGCCGGGCATGGGCTCCCGCTGGACCATGACGCGCGACCTGCGCGGCCTGCCCAGCCAGACCTTCCGCGAGTGGTGGGAAACTCGCCGCAAGGAGGGCCAATGAGCACGTCGCGCACGCTGATCCTCGACCGCATCCGCACAGCCACGGCCAATGCAGCGCCACAGGATTACGCCGCACTGCCGCGCACGTATCTCCGCAAAGGCACACTCGACGCGGAACAGCGACTCGCTCTGATGATCGAGCGGCTGCATGAGTATGGAGCCGAGGTCGCCGTCTGTGAGCCGGCCCAGTTGCCTGCGGTCATCGCCGAGCAACTCGCGGCCAGTGGCCGTCACCGCTTTGCAGTTCCGCCCGGTCTGCCGCAGGACTGGCTCCCCTCCGGCTACGACTTTCAGCAGGACACGGGGCTCTCTGCCGACGCCCTCGAACAGTGCGAGGGCGTGGTGACGCAGTCCTTTGCGGGCGTGGCCGACTCCGGAACCATCGTGCTACATCACTCGGCCGCCGAGGGGCGCCGTGTGCTCTCCCTGCTCCCGGACTGGCACCTGTGCATCCTCCGCACCACGCAGATCGTCGAAACACTCCCCGAATACTTCGCTTTGTGCCAGCAGCAACCTGAGCTGGCCACCTACATCTCCGGGCCCAGCGCCACGGCAGACATTGAAATGACGCGCATCAAGGGCGTACACGGACCACGCTTTCTCAATGTGATTCTGGTGCGCGACGAAAACCCGGCCGAGGCACGGTCCGAATCCTTCACCACTCATTAGGCAGGCAGGCATGACACCATTGGAACCCGCAATCATGGATCAGGTAGTTCAGGCTCTGGATTCCTTCCAGATCGAGATCCCCTCCTGGGGATTCGCCAACACAGGAACGCGCTTCGGCAAGTTTGTGCAGCCCGGAGCCGCAACCACGCTGGAAGAGAAGTTCAGCGATGCGGCCGAGGTTCGGCGTCTGACAGGCGCCACGCCCACCCTTGCCCTGCACGTGCTGTGGGATCTGCCCAACGGCGTCCGCGATGTGCCCCAGGTGCAGGCGCTCGAACAGCGCTTTGGCATCCGTGCCGGTTCCATCAATCCCAACCTCTTTCAGGATCAGGAGTACAAGTTCGGCTCGCTCTGCAACCCGTCCGCCGAGGTGCGCCAGCACGCCGTGGACCACATGCTGGAGTCCGTGGAGATTGCCAAGCAGCTCAACTCCCGCGATGTCTCCCTCTGGCTTCCGGACGGCTCCAACTATCCCGGTACCCAGAGCATGCGCAAGCGCATCGGCTGGCTTGAGGAGGCGCTCCGCGCCACCCATGCGCATCTGGCCCCCGGCCAGCGTCTGCTCATCGAGTACAAGCCCTTTGAGCCGGCCTTCTACCACACCGACATTGCCGACTGGGGCATGTCCTCGCACCTGGCCCGCACCGCCGGCCCGCAGGCGTGCGTCCTGGTCGATACCGGCCACCACTACGCCACGCAGAACATCGAGCAGATCGTCGCATGGCTGCTCCACACCGGCCTGCTCGGCGGGTTCCACTTCAACGACCGCCGCTATGCCGACGATGATCTCACCCTCGGCTCCATCGATCCCTACCAGATCTTCCGCATCTTCCACGAGATTCACAGCGCCAAGTCCGATGGCCTGCAGCTCGATGTCGCCTTCATGGTGGACCAGAGCCACAACCTGAAGGGCAAGATTGAAGCTACCGTTCAGACCGTCGTCACCGCGCAGGAACTCTGGCTGAAAGCAGCCCTCGTCGATCGCGAAGAGCTGGCCCGCCGCCAGCAGTCCTGTGATCTGGTGGCCGCCGAAGAACTCTTCCGCGGAGCCTTCTGGCGCGACGTGCGTCCGCTCGCAGCGGCATGGCGCGAATCCCGCGGCCTGCCAGCCGCGCCCATCGCAGCCCTGCGCGAGGGCGGCTACGTGGAGCGCATCAGCCAGGAACGCGGGGGACGTCACTCCACGGTTAACAGCTACGCATAGAACAGAGTATTCTTGTTTCCGACGTTTCTGGATTGAAACTGCAGCGCGGAGGCCATTCTTTGCCCAAGGCCAAAATCAAGAGGCTCTACCTGATTCCGATCCTGTCCAAGGCACTCGACGTCCTCGAGTTCCTTGAGCAGCACAATGCGCCCGTCACCCTGGAAGACGTCTTCCAGAAGACGCACATCTCCAAGACCAGCGTCTACCGCATCCTCAAGACGCTGGTCCACCGCGGCTACGTCGCGCAGTCGCAGACCGGACAGTACCGCCTGGTCTCGCGCCCACGCCGGCTGCGCTTCGGCTTTGCCGTGCAGAGCGGCGACATGCCCTTCTCCATGGCCATGGCCCGCAGCGTGACAGACGCGGCCGCAGCCGCCGGGGTCGAGGTGTTCGTCCTCGACAACAAGCAGGACCCCGACATTGCCATCCAGAACGCGCAGGAGTTCGTCTACAAGCGCGTTGATCTTGTCCTCGAGTTCCAGGTCGAGGAGCACGTCGCGCCCCACGTCGCCCACATCCTCAAGAAGGCCGACATCCCGCTCGTCGCCATCGACGTCCCCCACCCCAACGCCACCTACTTCGGCGTCGATAACTTCGAGGTCGGCTT